>JAKPSR010000281.1 GCA_029571425.1 Spirochaetota bacterium
GCCCGCTTCGCCGATACGGCGACCTCGTCGCGCACCAGCAGCTCCGGCTTTTCCTCGCGGGAAAGCAGCCGCTCGGGACCGACGCCGTCCTCGAGCGGATCGCGGCCGGCGACACGTCGGCCCGCGAGTGTACCCTCGCCGAGCGAGAATCGAACCTGCACTGGGCCCTCGTGTTCCTCGCGCGCAATCCCGGTTGGGAGGGTGAGGCGATCGTCGTCGAACGCGCGGGAGCGCAGGCGACCGTTCTCGTGCCCTCGTTGGGGCAGGAGACGAAGATCGCCCTGCCCGGTGACGTCGGCCTCAATGAAAAAGTGCGGGTCCGCGCGGGCAACTGCTCGATCCCGGACCTCGCGCTTAACCTAATTTCGGTAGAGTAAGACGATGGGAACTAAAGAGATGGGCGAACTGCGAAGGGGCGGCCGGCCGTACGACCCGCGCGAGGTGATCTTCGCGCCGACCGCGCGCTGCAACCTTTCGTGCGCTCATTGCCGCGCGTACCGCAACAACGCTAACGCGGCCCGCAGCGCGGCCCGCTCGACGGCTCGGCTCCCCACCTCCGCTGCCCTGGCCTTCCTCGAGGACTGCGCGGCTAACGGAATCGAGCGCGTCGGCTTCTCAGGCGGCGAGCCTTTCCTGGAGATCGACTTTCTCGAGGCCATCATCGTGCGCGCCGTGGAACTCGACCTTATGTTCGATAGGTTGATGACAAACGGGGACTGGTGGGGATCGGAAGGCGAGCTTACCGAGACGCTCGGGCAAGTCATCGACGCGGGATTCGACGGGACGGTTGGGATCAGCTTCGACGACTGGCACGCGCAAGACCCAAAACGACTCGCCCGATTTACGCGTGCCACGCGCGAGCTATCGTCGGGTTCCGTCGCCGTCGAGATCGTCGCGGTTAGGGACCGCGCGGGAAAGATGCCTATCGATCGGATTTCCGCTCTCGCGCGCGAGCTCGGTGCCCGCATCGTCTCCGAGTGCGGCGATCTCATCGTCATCCGCGACGAAACCGCCGATCGAAACGCCTCGCGCGGAGCCGAGGACGGAACCGGAATCGACATCCCGTTACTCTTTCTTCCCTATTCGCCCGGCCCGAACGAGGCCGACGCATGGGCCGCCGATCGCTGGTTCGACGATGATTGGTGCGAGGGCCCCGGCCACGTCCTCTTCGTGCATCCAGACGGGAACGTAGCCGTCTGCTGCGGCTTCGCGAACGAGAGACCCGAGCTGATCGCCGGGAACATCTCCGTCGGCATCGCCGCCCTCGTCGAACGCGCCCGCGCGATGCCCCACGTCCGCGCCTGCTACGAGCGCGGCCTTGGCGCGGTTAGGAAGGAACTCGAATCGCGGGGAATCACCCTACCCGGCAAGACTGCCGATATCTGCCAATTCTGCGACTGGCTTTGCGAGCGCGGATTCTTGAGCAACAAGTAATCGCTGATCGATCCTACTTTACAAGCTCATACGGCCCCGAGTAATCGATCGCGAAGTCGATTCCCTCGCTCTTCGCTGTTCCCTTGATCGTCATCGGACCTCCGTCGGTACCGGATATGCGAATGTCCACACTCGTCTCAGTTAGTAAACTTATAGTCTGCGTGTCCAAACTAATTTGCAGTAAACCGGGTAAGTCAATTTTTCTCCAAGTGCCAATAGGTATTTGGTCCTCATGGGCAACGCCAAAGAAATTAAAGACGATTTCTGAGGTGCCGTCCACAGTCAGATAACAGCAAGGAGCCGCCCCATCAAAATACTGAAAGACAGACACCTTGCTGATATCGGTCATTACACCGTTTAGCCGGATTTGGTTTGAGAGGCCCAGATCGAGTCCATCGGGCGAGTCTCCCATGTCCGAGTCACTCCCCGATGAGCAACACGTAACGGCCAATGCGATACAGATAACCGCGAGTATCTCCCACAATTTCTTCATTCTTCGCCCTCCGCTACTTAATTTTGCTAGGACATGTACCTTAATGCCCTGTGACATCTTGTCACGCAGTATTGGATAATGAAAGTCGTCATTCATAGAACTGTATAAAAGTTTACGCCGTACTACTTAATTAAACGAAGACATTCTTCATGCGAGACAGGCTATGTGTCTTGCCGTTTCTCACAAGAAACAAAAGTTTGGCGATCAGCAATTCGTAGCGCATG
Organism: Spirochaetota bacterium; assembly: GCA_029571425.1. GTDB lineage: Bacteria > Spirochaetota > Spirochaetia > Treponematales > Treponemataceae > Teretinema. The sequence goes on from JAKPSR010000281.1 coordinate 2,152, forward strand.
GTAATTCAAGTTTTTTTCGTGGCCGCTTATTCAATGCTCGCGCAATTCAGGAAATAAAGTCTTGCACTTGAAGGAAAGCATTCGTGTCATTTATTTCTCCAGCCACTGAAAATTCCCTTACGTCCACCGCATACCGCGTTGTCAATCCAATGCCTCCAATCAGATACACATCGAGTCGCGGGGGGCCTACCCGGATAGGCGGTCGATACTGGCGGATTTTCCTACCGTCAAGGTCACGGACAGAACCACTGTCAATAGACTATGTGATATACGGCGTTTCATTTGGGTTCGAGGGAAGAGTCGATCGAGCATTCGCAATTGCGCGACGACCTGGGTTGAGGTCAAGAGACTGTACTCGCCGGGCAAAAAAAGGCCGCCCTCTCGGGCGGCCATTCGAACCGTGGCGGCGGGTTACGCCGTCACGACACGCTTGTCTTACTCGGACTTCACGTCGTCGCAGATGCTAAGCTCGGTTTCCTTATCGAAGAACTTAGCCTTCTCCATGAGCGGCTCGAAGTTGACGGTCTCGCCGATCTGGAAGATGAGGTCGGGCGAGGTGCGCACGACGACCTGCTGGGACTTCGTGGTCAGGTAGAGATGGGTCTCGGCGCCGAGCGGCTCCTTGACGACCATCGCCAACCCGCCGAACGGTGGCAGGGAGACGGTGAAGCCGCCGAGATTGTCCACCGATTCCACCTTGCGGCGGGTACTCAGGTCGATGACGCGTCCGATCGGAATCTGGTCGGACTGAACCCGTCCGGTGATCTTCTCGGGACC
>JAKPSR010000282.1 GCA_029571425.1 Spirochaetota bacterium
CAGTCGTAGAGCCCGAACAGGGCGCCGACCGCGACGTCGTCGATCCCGGCGTCCATCGCGCGGTGAAGGGCGTAGAGTCGCCAAGGGTAGTTTCCCTTAAGGGTGCCGGCGGGATGGACCGCGGCGTACGTCTTCTTGTGATACGTCTCCTGGAAAACCTGATACGTGCCGATCCCGGCCTCGTGAAGCTTCTTCAGACCCTCGATTGGCAAGGGCGCCGCGTTGACGTTGACCCGGCGAATCTCGCCGACGCCGTTCCGCACTCGCTCTTTGATTGAATATATCCGCCGCATGCTCTCGGCAATGTAGTCCGCGTCGGTGTCCGGGTGCTCGCCGTACACGACGACGAGCCGCTTGTGCCCGATCTTCGCCGCGAGGACCCGGGCCTCGGCCTCGATCTCGTCCATCGTGAGGACGCGCCGCTCGATCGCCTCGTTGTCGCACCGGAAGCCGCAGTACTTGCATCGGTTCACGCACTTGCTCCCGCAGTAGAGCGGGGCGAAGGTGACGACGCGGTTGTCGTAGACCTTCGTCTTGATCTCGCGCGCCGCCTTGAAGACCTCTTCCTTGAGCGCAGGATCCTCGACGCCGAGGAGGCAGGCGACGTCCGCCGAGTCCATCAGCTTGATGTCGTAGGCCTTCTTGATGATCGCGCGCACTCGGTCGGCGCCCGCGCCGCGCCCCCGCGCGATCTCCGCCTCGATGGCGTCGTCGTCGATGAAGTCCTTGCCGTCGACGAGGTACCGATCGATCTCGTCCTGCCTGATCAGGCCCTTCTGCCACTCGGCCACGTTCCGCTTCCCGCCCGCGTTCGCATCTTCTTTCATAATTCCGTCTCCTTTCCCGCGCGCGCGGGGCCTATAGCTTCGCGAGGGTCGACTTCACGGTGACCCCCGGTATCATCCCGAGCTTCCCGGTAAGGGAGCCGATGCGGTCGGTTGTGTCGTCGACGACGAGGGTGATGACGTTGAGGTCGCGGTCGTGGTAGGGGATGCCCATCCTCCCGACGACTTTCCCGTCCCAGTCCGAAAGGACCTCGTTGACCCGATGGGCGGCGGGCCGATCCTTGACGATGATGGCGACGACGCCTACTGCGCGCTGTTCCATGCGCAATCCTCCCTTGCGGGGATCGAGTTGGGGCGTTTAGTGTTGGGGGTGTTCCCCGCTGCGCCCGTTCCCGATCCAGTGGCTGCGGTCGGGGGCGGGCGGCGTAACCGGGGCTCGGAACGCGGGTACGGCCGAATGGCCGCCTTGCGCGCGGGGCATGAAGGTTCGCACGTATCCCGTCCCTTGGCTTCAGACGAATCCTGACCGCAGGTGGGCGGGACGCGCCGCTTGGGCGAATCCCGTTCTTCACATACTATACTCTATCGCCCTTTTTTTATCAATAGGGCGTGTGTACGCTGCCAAAAAAACGCGGGGAACGAATCCCCGCGCAATTGAGCCTAAGCGCTTCTCCCCGCCGAGAGGGCGTGCTGCTCGAGCGGAATAAGGATCTTGAAGACGGTCCCCTTCCCCTCCTCGGACTGAAGCTTGATCGTCCCGCGCGCTTCCTTTACGCGGTCGCGCACGAGGCTGAGCCCCATACCGCGGCCCGCGTGCAGGTCGGCGGTCTCGGCGGTGCTAAAGCCCGGCGAGAAGAGGAGTTGGAGCAGGGCTCCCTTGTCCTCGAGTTTCCGCTCGTCCTCGACGAGGTGCATCGCGCGCGCGCGATCCCTGATCTTGTCGAACCGAAGGCCCGCGCCGTCGTCGGTGAGCTGGACCAGTATCTTGCCATCGACGACCTCGATCGCGAGGCCGATGCGGCCCATCTCGTCCTTCCCTTGTAGTTTCCGATCCTCGGGCGCCTCGATGCCGTGGTACATGGAGTTCCGCACGAGCTGCGTCAGGACTTCCTTGATCAGGCGCCGCGACGCGCCCGCGACCGCCTGGGCGTCGATACCGGTGACGACGAGGCGAGCCTTCTTCCCGAGGGAGTTCGAGGTCTTCTCGATCACCTTCTCCAGGGTTTGCACGAGGACGTATTCCTCCTGCATGCGGCCCTCGCCGTACTTGAAGGAGACTATCTTCTCGATCAGGTCCTTGAACCCGTCCTTGATCTTCATGATCTTGTCGAGCTCGACGGTGATGTGAAGGACCTCCTGGAAGGAGATGTCCATCTTCTCGCGGAAGGCGCTGATCTCCTGCTCGAGGGCGTGGAGCTTAGTGCTGAAGCTCGAAAGACCAAGGATGACGGCGTTCGACTTGACGGCGTGGACAGCCTGATAGATCTCGACCATGACCGAGTGCGACGAGCGCGTCTTGTCCTTGAGGATGTCGTTGACGCGCTCGAACTCGTACTCCGTATCCTCGATGAAGTCCGAGAGGACCCGCGGCTCGACGTGGATGACCTCGAAAAGCGCGCGCATCTCCTCCTGCCGCTTATTCTCCTCCTCGGAGAGCTGGAGCTGGAGCTCGGCCTCGCGGGTCGCGTCATGCACGGTCCCCAGGATAAGGACCTGGCCGCCCGCGCGGTCGATCGCCGCGAAGTGGCAGCGAAGCTTCCGCTCGTCGCCGTTCGCGACGCTGTAGTAAGTAAGCTCGTGCAACGGATTGATGTCCTCGAGCATCTGGGCGTCGAACGACTTGTTAAATACCATCGAGAAGTAGTCGGCGAGGGTGTCGCGCTCCTTTTGCTGGATCGAGACCTTAAGGAGGTCGAGGAAGTTCATCCCGCTTAAGTCCTTGACCGAGAGGATGCCCTCGAGGGACTTCGAGTACTGGGGCTGGATCACAAAATCGCGGTCCATCAGGAAGAGGCCGTCGCGGAGGTTATCCTTCATGACGGCGATCTCGTCGCGCTCGACCTTGAGCGCGCCGGTGAGCTGGGCGACGCGCAGGTCCTTGGCGATCTTCGTCTGCTCGTAGACGATGGTGCAGATGAGAACGAGGATGTACACGCCGACGGTTCGCCCGGCGAAATCCGGCTCGAAGCTCATGGCCGCGAGGCCGGGGACGAACAGGACGGCGGCGATCCAACAGAGAAGGCCGATCGACAGGGTCGTGCCGAAGCCCATCCCGAGAAGGAAGATCGCCATCAGCGGAAATGAGTACGACCACAGGACGCCCGAGCCCTGGGCGCCGCCCGACTGCGCGAGGAAGCCGCAGAGGAACATGTAGGGAACGACCGTCATGAGCCCGGAGATAACGAATGGGGCCTTGGTGCGAAGGACGGCGAACGCGAGGAAGACGACCGTCGCGAACCCAAGGTCGGCGAAGCCCTGAACCTGAAGCCCCGCGAGGAGGCTCTGGACGCCGAAGATGACGAGGAGCGAGCCGCCGAGGAAGATCATCGAGTTGAGCAGGATATAGCGGACGGTCTCGTCCATCCGCGCGCCGTCGGCCGCGTCGAAGGAGCGGCCGCTCGTCATCACGTTGATGAAGAGGTTTTGCTTTTTCTCGGCCATATCAGACTCCGCTCGCGGCTTCGATCGCCACGGAGAGGCAGAACGTGTCGGTGTCGAAAATCTTGAAGGGGATGCAGATGATGCGGGCCTGCTCGTTCGGCCAACCGATGCTGTGGCCCTTGCCCCGGACGATCGTGGGCAGGGAGATCACGAGCCTGAACGATTCCTCGAGCCCGCGCTTCGCGTTCCCCGCGATGATGTTGATGATCTCGCCTATCGCGTCCACGACCTCGTCGTCGAGGGTCTTGTGCTCGTTCCCGGTAAGGATGCCGGTAAGCTTAAAGGCGAGGTCCTGCTTCATCGAGATGACGACGGCGCCGCGCGCCTCGCCGGTGAGCCCGATGATCGCGGACACGTCCCAATCGTGGGCGTCGTTCTTGTCGGCGAAGTGCGGGCGTTCGGCGACGAGCTCGCTTCCGATGAATTCCTTAAAGACGTTCTCGCACACGTCTACGAAGGGCTGTATGTACTTTTCCATATTAATCGTGTTCTCCTGGCCGTCAGATGGTGATCTTCGAGAGCTTCTCCTGGAAGGTCTTCTCGTTCACCGGCTTGATGATATAATCGGTGGCGCCGTTCTTCAGCGCCTCGATCACGTTGTACCGAGCTGCCTCGCTGGTGACCATGATGATCGGGAGGTCCTTGTGCTCGTCCATCGCGCGCACCTTCTTCAGGAAGTCCAGGCCCGAAAGCTCCGGCATATTCCAGTCGAGCAGGATCAGGTCGATCTTCTTCGTCTCGAGCTGGGCGAGCGCTTCCTTCCCGTTTCCGGCTTCCAGAAACTCGCAGGGGATGTTCATGCTGGCGAAGGTGTTCTTGACGATATTCCGCATGATTCGGGAATCGTCGACGACTAAAACGGTTCTTGTACTCATTCGTTCCTCTGACATTTTAGGATGAATATGTCTTGAGTATAGTCCCAAGCGGGTGAAAAAACAACCTAAAGAAGCTTAAATATCTCTATTTTCATCCGAGCCAAGACCGAATACAGAACCGCGCAGTTTCCGCGACCGGCTTCCCGGGATCGGGCGTTTCGGTCATACTCAGCGCATGAAAGAGACCACCGGTTTCCCGCCCATCGCGCCCGAGGCGATTATCGAGGCGGTCGAAGCCCACCTGGGAACCTTCCTCGAGCCTGTCCTTCATCCCTATCGAAGTTACGTCAACCAAACCTACGGGCTGCGGGACGAGGACGGCGGCCGATTCGTCGTGAAGTTCTACCGCCCCGGCCGCTGGTCGCACGACGCGATCGCGGAGGAACACCGCTTTCTGGCCGATTGCGCCGAGGCGGGGCTTTCGGTCGTCGCCCCCCTTCCCTCAGGCTCAGGCGGCACGGTCGGCGAGCTTTCCGGAGTCCGCTTCGCCGTCTTTCCGTTCCGCTCGGGTCGTACCTTCGACGTCTACGCCGAATCCGATTGGGAACGGCTCGGCTCCCTCGTCGGCTCCCTGCATCGGGTCTCCGGCCGTCGCGACGCGCCGGCTCGGCTTCGACTCGATCCCGCGGAGACGACGGCCGGGCACCTTTCCGCCCTTCGCTCTTCCGGCCTCGTCCACCCTGAACTCGCGGAACGGTTCTTCTCCCTCGCGGACGACGCCCTCGAGCTCGCCGCGCGCCGCTTTCGCTCCCTATCTTCCGCCCCGATCCGTATCCACGGCGACTGCCACCGGGGGAATATCCTCGACCCCGCCGACGGGACCCTCGTCTTGATCGACTTCGACGACATGATGGTCGGACCTGCGGTCCAGGACCTCTGGCTTCTCCTTCCCGACCGGCTTCCCGCCGCGCGCGCGGAGATGGAAGCGATCCTTTCTGGCTACGAACGCGCGATCCCCTTCGACCGGGCGAGCCTTGCCCTCGTCGAGCCGCTTCGCTTCATGCGCCAGGTATACTTTCTGCATTGGGTCGCCCTACAGACCGGAGACCCGGATTTCGCCGACCGCTTTCCCGATTGGGGGGGCCGCGCCTTTTGGGTCACCGAAACAGAGGACCTCGCGACCCAGCTTGACTGGATTAGGGACGAATAAGGCGATCGCCTACGACGCGAAGGTCTTCGAGGGCGAGAAGTCGCGCCTTAAGCGCGGGGCCAAGGGCGTAGCCGCCGAGAGAGCCGTCCGCGCGGACGACGCGATGGCAGGGTATCACGAGCGGGATCGGGTTACGCGCGTTCGCCTGACCGACGGCCCGCGCGATGCGCCCGGCGCGGGACGCGGTTCCCGCGCGCTCGTCAACCGAGGCGGATTCCTCGGCGTATGAACGCGTCTCGCCGAACGGTATAGAGCGAAGGTACTCCCAACAACGAATTTGAAAGGGCGTTCCCTTAGGCTCGACGGGGACGGAAAAGGCGCGCAGCTCACCCGCGAGGTAGCGGGCAAGCTCGCGCGCGGCGAGGCCGAGGACGGGATCGGTAGGCGGGGCATCGGTCCCGCCGGGGTGACTGCCCACGGCGCGAGCGCGTAGTTCCCCCGGCCACGAGAGGATATCCAAGCCCACGAGGGCGCGACCGTTCCCGCGCAGCGAGAAAGTCCAATCCCCGACCATGACAATCGCGCCCCGCGATGCCCCTTCGGGCACTTGCGCCCCATGCCCGCGTTCTTCTATAGTAGTAATCGATGAAATCGCCAAAGGAACTCTCCTTAGAAAAGAAGATACTCGACGAACTCCCGACATCGGGCCCGGCTCGGATAGTCGCCGAAGCCCTGATGAACGACGACGAAGTCCAGCAGATGCAGGAATACGCAAACACCGTCTCGATCGTCCGCCTCGGCTACAACGACCACGGCCCCGTCCACATGCGCACGGTCACCCGAAACGCCGCCCGCACCCTGAACATCCTTCACGAGGCGGGGGTCAAGACCAGCCTCGAGGCCGAGAACATGGGCACGTTCGAGGACAGCGTCTGCGCCGTCGTCCTCGCCTCCTTCCTTCACGACCTCGGGATGTCGATGGGCCGACAGGACCACGAGCTCTTCAGCATGACCCTCGCGAAGCCGATCATCGAGCGGGCCCTCGACCGCGCGTATCCCGATAGCCTCGAGAAGCGGGTCATCGTCCGCTCGGTCGCCCTCGAGGGGATCATCGGCCACATGGCGAGCCGGCGCATCCACTCGATCGAGGCGGGGCTGATCCTGATCGCGGACGGATGCGACATGGAAAAGGGCCGCGCGCGCATCCCGCTCGTGCTGAACACCGAGCCGAAGGCCGGCGACATACATAAATACTCGGCGAACTCGATCGAGTCCGTCAAGATCACGGCCGGCGAGGCGCGCCCGGTCCGGATCTCGGTCGAGATGTCGAGCGACGTTGGCTTCTTCCAGATCGAGGAAGTCCTTCTCCCGAAGGTCAACATGAGCCCGGCGAAACCCTACGTCGAGCTTTACGCGGGCATCCAGGGAGACCTGAAGAAGTACCTATAACATGCGTTGAAGCGCGCGGCGCCGCGCAAAGCGCCGCGCAAAGCGCCTCGCGCGGGCAAAAAAAAACCGGGAATGGCATCGGCGCCGCCCTAAGGCAAAGACGCAGATCCTTCCCGGACTGTCCGTTAGCGCCGCCTCTTGTCGCAGAGGATTGCCTCACGACGGCGATAACCTAGGCGGCGACGTCGGCGCGAAGCCGCGAGCCGCATATATCTAAGTATACCCCAGTTTCCCCAAAAGGCAAGCGAAAAACATCCGGGCCGCCCGGGCAGGCGACCCCGTCATCCTACAGGAAAACGATGCCGTATACCGCCCCGATCAAGATGAAAAACGCCGGGTGCCAGTCGAGGCGGCGCTGCAGGATAAAGACCCCAATGAACAATACGAGGGCTGGCCAGCTCGCGAGGTCGGCGACGCGGCCGCTCGCGGCGAAGGCGGGAAGGGAAAGGATCGCGACCGCGATAACCTGCCACGCGGCGACGGCTATCATCCCCGTCGTGCCTGCCCGAAGGCCATAGAAGGCGGCCTTGACCGCCGGCCGCTCCTGGAATTTTCCGAGATACCTCGCGATGAGGATGATGCAGATAAGCGATGGCAGGACCGTGCCGACCGTCGTGATAACGCCGCCGACTGGGCCATGCAGTCGGTAGCCGACGTAGGTCGCCATATTGATCCCGATCGGCCCCGGGGTCGATTCGGATATGGCGACCATGTTAAAGAATTCCTCGGCGGTGATAAGGCCCCGCCCGACGATCTCCTGCTGCATGAAGGTGATGGCGACGAGACCGCCGCCGATCGTGAAAGCTCCCACGTAGAAAAAAACCCAGAAGAGCTCAAACAGGCTCACCGTCATGCCTCCGTCGGGGCCGCGCGCGGGTCACTGGCCCGCGCGGGCGAAATTCGTCAGTCGATGCCGGGAACGGGGAACTTCGAGCAAAGGGCCTCGACTTCCTTCGCGAGGCCGGTGAGGAAGGCGTCGTCGCCGACCTTGCCCGCGACGGCGTCCATCCACGCGGCGATCTTCTTCATCTCGTCGGCGCCGAAGCCGCGGCTCGTGACCGACGGCGTCCCAAGGCGGATGCCCGAAGGATCCGAGGCCTTGCGCGTCTCGCCGGGGACGGTGTTGTAGTTGAGCACGATGCCCGCCTTCTCGAGGGCCACGGCCATCTCCTTTCCGGTCACGCCCTTGTTCGAAAGGTCGATGAGCATGAGGTGGTTGTCCGTGCCGCCCGAGACGAGGTTAAACCCGCGCGCGACGAGCTCGCCCGCGAGGGTCTTCGCGTTCGCGCAGGTCTTCGCGGCGTAATCCTTGAAGGAAGGTAGCATCGCCTCGCCGAGGGCCACGGCGATCCCGGCGGTGGTCGCGTTGTGCGGGCCTCCCTGAAGCCCGGGGAAGACGGCCTTGTCGATCGCCTTGGCGTGAATCTCCTTGCAGAGGATCAGCGCGCCGCGCGGGCCGCGGAGGGTCTTGTGCGTGGTCGTCGTGACGACGTCCGCGTAGGGGACCGGGTTCGGGTGGGCGCCGCCGGCCACGAGTCCGGCGAAATGGGCCATGTCCACGAAGAGGATGCATCCCGCCTCGTCGGCGATCGCGCGGAATTTCGCGAAGTCGAGCTGGCGGGGATAGGCCGAGTGGCCGGCGATCAGGATCTTCGGCCGATGCTCGAGCGCGAGCTTACGGATCTCGTCGTAGTCGAGAAGGCCCGTTTCGGGATTAAGGTTGTAATGAACGGCGTTAAACCACTTGCCGGTGGCGCTCGCCTTCGAGCCGTGGGTGAGGTGACCGCCGTGCGAAAGGTTGAGGCCAAGCACGGTGTCGCCGGGCTTGGCGAAGGCGAGGTACACCGCGAGGTTCGCGGGCGAGCCGGAATAGGGCTGGACGTTCGCGTGCTCGGCGCCGAAGAGCTTCTTCGCGCGCTCGATGGCGACCGTCTCGAGGGCGTCGCAGTTTACCTGGCCCTGGTAGAAACGCGCGCCGGGGTACCCCTCCGAGTACTTGTTCTGGAACACGGTGCCGCATGCCTCGAGAACCGCCTTGGAGGTGTAGTTCTCGCTCGCGATCAGGCGAATCGTCGCCCGCTGATAGGCTTCCTCTGCCTTCACCAGCTTGTAGATCTCGGGATCGTTCTTCTCAAGTGCGCTCATGTCTTCGCTCCTCTGTTCCGGTCGCGCGCGGCTCTCGGGCGCGGGACTCATCGTCCCGAGGGAAGGTCGCGCGGATTCAGAACGTGGTTTGGATATGCCCAGACGCGCGGCAGGCGACGGTCCGCACTTCCCCGGGGTACTCCCCGTTCGCGTCAGTCATGCGGACGCTTAATAATACCTTCGGGCGAGAAAAAAAACCAGCCCTCTTGATGTGATTTTTGCCTAATCGGGTTGGCGGGGCGACCGGGGGCTCCGTGGACGCCAGTCCCGGAATTTAACCAAGAGCCCGAGC
>JAKPSR010000291.1 GCA_029571425.1 Spirochaetota bacterium
CCAGTCGGCGAGCGTCACCGAGTCCTCGGCGGCGATCCAGCAGATGGTCTCGAACATCAACTCGATCTCGAACAACCTTGAGCGCGCGGGCTCCGGCTTCGAGTCGCTGCTCACCGCCTCGAACGCGGGGCGCGACAGCATGCAGAACGTCATCGAGCTCGTCAAGGACGTTTCGAGCCAGTCAGTGCGCCTCCTCGAGACGAACGAGATCATCGACTCGATCGCGAGCCAGACGAACCTGCTCGCGATGAACGCGGCGATCGAGGCCGCGCACGCGGGCGACGCGGGCAAGGGCTTCTCGGTCGTCTCCGACGAGATCCGCAAACTCGCCGAAAGCTCGTCCGAGCAGTCGAAGGTAATCGAGGAAGAGCTGAAGAAGGCGGTCGCGACCATCGAGACGATCGTCGGCGCCTCCGCACTGGCCGACGAGGCGTTCAGCTCGGTCGCGACGCAGATCCGCCAGGCGAACGGGCTCATCCAGGAGATCCGCATGGCGATGAAGGAGCAGACCGAGGGAAGCCAACAAGTGCTCGAGGCCCTCGACGAGATACAGAACATTACCGTGCAGATTCGGGACGGCTCGCTCGAGATGAACCAGGGCGCGGGGATGATCCTGAAGGAGATGTCGAGGCTGGAGGATATATCCCGAAAGGTCCAGGCGAGCACGCAGGACATCGCGCGCTCGAGCGAGATGATCGGCCGCGCCATCGAGTCGATCGGCGACGCGACCGGAAAGAACAGCCAAGTCGTCGCCTCGCTGAACGAGATCACCGCGCGGTTTAAGCTATAGAAGCGCGCCCATGCGCCGCCGCCACGCGATCGCCCGCCGGCCGCCGGCGGGCTTTTTTTTATTCCTCCAAGGTCTGCGAATCGTCCTCGAGAAGTATGTCCACGATCGTGAAGAACAGGATGACGACGATTGGGCCGAGGAGGATCCCGTTAAACCCGAATACCTGAAGGCCTCCGAGTATCGAGAAAAATATCCATAATGGATGGATCTTGATCCGGTCCTTGAGGAAGAACGGCCTAAGGAAATTGTCGAGGAAGCTGATGAAGAAGGCGCAGAGAACCATGAAGACGACGCCGGAGGCGGTGCCCCGCGCGACGACGAGGCTAAGCCCGATCGGGAACCAGACCACCGCGCATCCGAAGATCGGCACGAACGAGCTGAACATCACCAAAAGGGAGAAGAGCAGCGAGCCCGAGACGCTGAATATCGAGAAGATCACGAACGCGGCAACGCCCTGGTAGAAGGCGACCAGGAAAAAACCCATGAAGAGGTTGCGGGTCACCTCGCGGAATTTCACGAGCAGCCGCTTCGTGTTCCGCGCGTCGATCGGGATGGCGCGCACGAACACGCGCGCGAGATAGGCGCCGTCGGCGTAGAAGAAATAAAGGGCGAAGCAGACGAAGGCGAGGGACACGACGAAGCCCGCGAGATCCCGCGCGAGCCCGCGAGAGAAGGCGACGAGGGTCGCGGAGTAGGACGAAAGGAACGAGAGCAGCTCGTCCTTGACATTTACCGTGGAAAGGTCGACGGTCCCGAGGGAAAGTCGCCGCACGAGATCGGCTATCTCCATGCCGGTCCGCGAGCTCTTGAAGAAATTCGGGTTCCCGGCGACGAAGTCGCGCGCGCCCTCGACGAGCAGTCTCACCTGCCCGAAGAGCTGGAAGCCGAGGTAAAAGAGGGCTCCCGACACGATGGCCACCGTCCCGACGGCGAACGCCCCGGCGATTAGGTGCCGCTTCACATCGTAGAGTCGCGTCCCCTGCCTAAGGCACCGGACCGCGCGCGTGTGGAGCGGGCTTGCCAGGATGTACAAGAAAGCGGACCAGAGGATAACCCCGGCGAACGGGAGAAATATCCGGCACATCAAGATGAACATGACCCCTAAGAGGGCGATGAATGAAAGAAACTGTATTTGATTCCGGTGCATCATATAAGTTGACTATAATCTCTTCGTCCTAACTTGCAAACCCCGCCGTTTCGGTGTATGATTAGTTGCATTAAGAAACTAACCGGAGGACCAGATGCAATACGGCTATTTTGACGACGAGCGCAGGGAATACGTGATCACCAATCCCAAAACTCCCGTTAAGTGGATCAACTACGTCGGAACCCTCGCTTTCGGCGGGTTCCTCGACCATACGGGCGGCTCGCAGATATGCAAGGGCGATCCGGCCCTGAACCGAATCACCAAGTACATCCCCCAGCTTCCCGCTGGCGACTTCAAGGGCGAGACGGCGTACGCCCGCGTCCGGTCCCCCGGCGCGCCCGTCTCCGAAGCGAAGATCGTATCCCCGTATTGGGTTCCGACCCTGAATCAATACGACAAGTTCGAGTGCCACGTCGGGATGTACTATACCCATTGGGTTACCGAGATGGCGGGTCTCCGCTTCGACGTGCTCGCGTTTATACCCCGCGGCGGGTCCGAGCTCGTTCGCCGATACCGAGTGACCAACCTCGGGAAGGATCCCGTCCAAGTAGACCTCGTCCCCATCGTCGAGTTCACCCACTTCGACGCGCTCAAGCAGCTGACGAACGCGGACTGGGTACCGCAGACGATGCAGTCGCACGCGATCAAGACCGCCGACGGTCGCACCGCGATCGCCGAGTACGCGTTCATGAAGCGCGACTACGCGGTCAACGTCTTCGTCGCGAACCGCGACCCAGTCGCCTACGAGACCGACCGCAAGAGATTCCTCGGCGACAACGAGTACGGCACCTGGAGCGAACCCCTGTCGCTTCGCGCCGAGCGCCTTTCCTCGCGCGACTCCGTGCGCGGGGACACGATCGCCGCCCTCCAGTTCGACCTCGGGGTCGTCAAGCCGGGCGAGACCGTCGGGCTCATCACCCAGCTCCTTCAGTCGGGTAATCTCGCGGATGCGCCTGCGGCCTGCGGTAAGTTCAAGACCGAGGCGGAGGTAGACGCCGCCTACGCCGATCTCTCGGCCTTCTGGGACCGCTACCTCTCCGTGGTCAAGGTGAAGACCCCCGACGCCGCCTTTAACTCGATGCTCAACCTGCACAACCCGCGCCAGTGCTTTACCACCAAGACCTGGTCCCGCTACCTTTCGCTCTATCAGCTCGGCTACGGCTCGGATCGCGGCATCGGCTATCGTGATTCCTCGCAGGACACGATGGGCGTCATGGCGCAGATTCCCGACGAG
>JAKPSR010000292.1 GCA_029571425.1 Spirochaetota bacterium
TCGGCATCGCCGGCGTCGACGGCAACGGGCAGACCGAGTTGATCTACGCGATCACCGGGCTCTCTCGCGCCGAGTCGGGCTCGGTCCTCGTCAACGGCGAGGACGTGACGCGGCTCTCGGTCAAGGAGCGGATCGAGCGCGGGGTCGGGCACATCCCGGAGGACCGGCACCGACACGGGCTCGTCCTCGATTTTTCGGTCGCCGAGAACGTCGTCCTCAAAAACTTCGACAAGGCCCCGTACTCGTCGCGGCTCGGTGTCCTCGACGCGGGCCGCATGGCCGCGCACGCGGGGGAACTCATCGCGCAGTACGACATCCGCGCGGGCGAGGGGCCCTGGATGAAGGCGCGCAACATGTCCGGCGGGAACCAGCAGAAGGTCATCATCGCGCGCGAGATCGACCTTTCGCCCGCCGTCCTCGTGGTCGCGCAGCCAACTCGAGGCCTCGACGTCGGCGCGATCGAGTACATCCGCAAGAGAATCGTCTCGGAGCGGGACAAGGGGCGCGCCGTCCTCCTCGTCTCGTTCGAGCTCGACGAGATCATGAACCTCTGCGACCGCATCGCGATCATCTCGAAGGGCGAGGTGGCGGGGATATTCAACGAAGGCGAGGCCGACGAGCGGACGATCGGCTTCATGATGGCCGGCTCGCGCGCGGCCGACGATAAGGGGGCGGCGAGATGAGCGAGAAGAGGAAGGGGCGCGGGCTCAGGGGAACCTTGCTCGAGTCGGACGGCGCCCTATCGGTCTTAGTCGTCCTCCTTGGGTTCCTCTGCGGCACGTTGCTGATATTGGCGGTCGGGCGCAATCCCGTCGGGATGTACAAGGCGATCCTTCAGGTCCTGACGGGATACAACGTCGATCGCGGGAGGTTCTACGTACGTTACGTGGGCGAGTGGCTCGCCCAGTCGATGCCGTTCATCCTCTGCGGTCTCTCGATGGCGTTCGCCGCGCGCACCGGGCTCTTTAACATCGGCGGGGAAGGGCAGTACGTCGTAGGCATCACGGTAGCGCAGTTTTTCGCCCTGCTCGGGCCTCAGGTTCCCGTCGCCCACTGGTTCATGGCGCTTACCCTCGCCATGGTAGGCGGCGCGTTTTGGGGCGGGATAGTCGGCTGGCTCAAGGCGCGGTTCGAGGTCTCCGAGGTCGTCGCCACGATCATGCTCAACTACATCGCGCTCTACCTTTCGCGCATCCTGGTGATGCGGATACCGGGCACGAATACCTACAAGACGCCGGACTTCCCGGCGACCGCGCTCTTGCGCTCGCCGTTCCTTACGAAGCTTACGCAGGGGTCGATGCTCAATCTCGGATTCTTCTTCGTCATCGTGGCGGTGGTCGCCTACTGGTTTATCATTGAGAAGACCAGGCTGGGATACGGGCTCCGCGCGACGGGGTTTAACAAAGAAGCAGCGCGCTACGGCGGCATCTCGGTCGTCAAGAGCGTCGTTCTTTCGATGGCGATCGCCGGGGCCTTCGCCGGGCTCGCGGGCGGCATCGTCTCGCTCGGGTCGTTTAAGTACGGGCGCGTGCTCGCCGGGAACGACGGGTACGGCTTCTCCGGAATCGCCGTCGCCCTCGTCGGCAACAACTCCGCGCTCGGTACCCTGCTCGCCGGCCTCCTTTTCGGCATGCTGTCGTCCGCGCAGCCGCTGATGGAATCGAACAGCATCCCGAAGGAAA
>JAKPSR010000293.1 GCA_029571425.1 Spirochaetota bacterium
CGAGATCGCCCGCCTCAAGGGCCTGTGCTCGCAGTGGCAGCTCGCCCTCTCCTCGGGTTTCTCGCCCGAGCTGAGGGGATGGCCGCCGGTCCGCGCCCTCGTCGCCCGCCTCGCCGTCGAGGGAGCCGCCCTCGACCTCGCCGAGCTCTACGCCCTCGGTCTCTTTTGCTCGGCGGCCGCGACCATCCGCGCTTGGGCGGTTCGCCGCGCCGAGGTGGCCCAATCGAGCCGAAACGATGCCCTCGCCTCGGGCGGCTCGTCCCCGATCGCCGGTCTCGTCGAGGAGGTCCTTCAAGTCTCCGACCTCTCGGGTCCCGAGGCAGAGGTCTTTCGCGTCGTCGACCGGTCGGGAGAGCTCCGCGACCTTCCCGAGCTCCGCGCGATCAGGCAGTCGATCAAGTCGATCCGCGACGACGTCGGCCGCCTCGTCTCGCGCTACCTTTCCGACGACTCGCTGCGAGCCATGCTTCAGTCCACGGTTCCCGCCCTCCGCGACGGGCGGCAGGTCATCGCCCTTCGCGCGAATTTCCGCGGCCGGGTGCGGGGCATCGTGCACGAGGTTTCCCAGTCCGGGCAGACGGTCTACGTCGAGCCCGAGGACGTCGTTGACCGCAACAACGACCTCGTCGCCGAGGAGCACCGCCTCGCCCGCGAGGTTCAGCGCGTCCTCCGCGAGGCGACCGCCCGGATCGCCCCCTCAAGGGAAGACCTTGAGCGCGCCCTCGACGCCCTCGTCTTCCTCGACGGGATCGGCGCCGCGGCCCGCTGGGGCCACGTCAACCGCTGCGTCTTCGCGCGCGACCCGGCGCCGGGCGCCTCCTCCCTCCAGATCAGGCAGGCTCGGCATCCCCTCCTCGGCTCGCGCGCCGTCCCGATCGACCTCGTACTCGCCCCCGGCGCGCGCGTCCTGATCGTCACGGGACCGAATACCGGCGGCAAGACGGTGACGCTCAAGACCTGCGCCCTTTTCGCCCTCCTGAACCAAACCGGCTGGCCTATCCCGGCCGCCGAGCCAACCGCCATCCCGGTTTTCGACTACGTCGGCTGCGACATCGGCGACGAGCAATCGCTCGACCAGTCCCTGTCGACCTTCTCCGGCCACATGCGGAACATATCGGGGATGCTCGCGCGCGCGACGGGAAGGAGTCTCGTCGTCCTCGACGAGCTCGCGAGCGGGACCGACCCGGAGGAGGGGAGCGCGATCGCGATGGCCGTCCTCGACGAGCTGATCGTTCGCGGTTCCCTCGTGCTCGCGACGACCCATCACGGCCTCTTGAAAAACTACGGCTATACCCATCGCGAGTGCGTCAACGCATCAGTCGACTTCGACGAGGACACCTTAAGCCCGACCTACCGGATCGTCATGGGCGTCCCCGGCGAGAGCCACGCCCTCGAGATCGCCGCCCGCAACGGGCTCGACCCCGCCGTGGTCTCGAGTGCGCGAAGTTACCTCGTCGAGGAGCGCGCCGACGTCTCGGCCCTTATTCGCGGCCTCACGGCCAAGCACGAGGAGCTCTCGGTTTTTGAGAAAGAGAAGACGCGCGAGGAGCGATTGATCAGGGAGAAGCGTCGCGAGGTCGACCTCGCCTCGCTCGCCCTTCGCCAGAAGGAAGCCCAGCTGCGCGAGCAGGGGCTTCGCCGGATGTCCGACCTCCTCGACCGCAGCCGCAAGGAGCTTGAGAATCTCGTCCGCGAGCTCCGCGAGGGCGAGCTGACCCGCGAGAAGACCGTCCAGGTCAAGACTTGGCTTGCCGCCCTCGCCGACGGGGTCGACGGGGAACGCGCCGGGCTCGAGGCCGACCGGGAGGAGATAGCCCAACTTCGAGCCGAGGCCGCCGAGCGGGAACGCGAGCGCGCGGCTGAGATGGCGACCGCGGGGTCCGCGGTCGCCCGCGCCGCGGGCCATCGCGCCGCACCTGGCCGCCGAGCGCGCCGCGCCGAGCGCGCCGCCGAGGGTCTCGATCTCGATCTTGCCGCGGCGACCGCCGCGCCTGCCGAGATCGCGCCCGGCCTTGAGGTCTACGTTGGCCCCACGCGCCGCCTGGGGACCGTCGTCCGCGCCGCGAAAAAGGGCTCGTGGGTCGTCGCCGTCGACAGCCTCAAGCTCACCGTGCCTGAGCGCGACCTCGCCGCCGTCCCCGAGCGCGAGCGGAAGGCCCCGTCCGTCGAGGTGCGTACCGAGCTCGGCGGGGACGAGGTCCCGGCCTTCGAGCTCCGCCTGATCGGGATGCGCCACGACGAGGCGATGAAGGCCCTCGAGCGGCAGCTCGACCTCGCGGCCATGAAAGGATTAAATGAATTTTCCATCGTGCACGGGAAGGGGCACGGCATACTGCAGCAGGGCGTCCACGACGCCCTCGCGCGATCGCCCGTCGTCTCCGAGTACCACTTCGCGCGGCCGGAGGACGGGGGCACGGGCAAGACGATCGTCAGGATTTCTTGAAAGGCTCCGCGATTATCATTCCGCGGGACTTGTCGAGTTTAAACACGACCTGTCGCTGCGGCTTCGTCACCGGGTACGGTACGTGGCAGATCTCGAGCTCGACGCCGGGGAAGATCGTCCCCCGGACCTCGACGAAGGCGCCGTCGTTCCGGTCGATCCGGGGCAGGTAGGTCGGTATCCGGTTCGCGATCTCGGCCTTTCGCTGGGAGAGGCTCTCGATGAGCGACTTGAGCTCGTCGGTCGGCGCCTCTCGCATGGTTTCCTCGGCCTTTTGGATCTTCAGCGTCAACTGCTTAAGCTGCTCGTTCGCGATGTCGAGTTCCTGCTGGACGGTGAAGTCCGTCCCGCAGCGGATGCGGGTCGGCGTGCCTCGCGAGTTGCCGATGTCCAGGGCCTGGACGCCGCCGATCACGATGCATTCCCCGCCGACGAG
>JAKPSR010000301.1 GCA_029571425.1 Spirochaetota bacterium
AAGTCGGCGAGACAGGCGCCTGACACGAGGCCCACGTAGCCCGTGCCCGCGACGGTGATCACTGCCATTGCTTAGTCTCCTTATACCAGGCCGCGAAGCGCTCGAGGCCCCGAGCGAGCGGGGTCGACGGCTTCCAGCCAAAATCACGCCAGAGCTCGCCGGTGTCGGCCGCCGTCATGTAGACGTCGCCCGGCTGCATCGGGAGAAAGCGCTTCTTCGCCTCCGCGCCGAGGGCGCGCTCCAGTGTGCCAATAAACTCCATCAACGGGACGGGGTTCTCGTTCCCGATGTTGTAGATCCGATAGGGCGCCGACGAGCGGTCGGGGAGGGGACGCTCGGGGTCGAAGAGCGGGTGGGGCGCCGCGGGCCTGTCGGCGATCATGACGACTGCCTTCGCGACGTCGTCGACGTAGGTGAAGTCACGAAGGAGGTCGCCGCCGTTGTACACGTCGATCTCCTTGCCGCGCATGATCGCGTCGGCGAACTTAAAGTAGGCCATGTCGGGCCGCCCGAGGGGGCCGTAGACGGTGAAGAATCGCATCCCGGTGCACGGAAGCCCATAGAGGGCGCTATAGGCGTGGGCCATCGCCTCGTTCGCCTTCTTCGTGGCCGCGTAGAGACTCACGGGGTGGTCGGTTCCGTCGGCCTCGGAGAACGGCACCTTTCGGTTCATCCCGTACACCGAGGAGCTCGACGCGAACGCGAGGTGGGGAACCTTCCGCTCGCGGCACGCCTCCAAAATAGAGAGGAAGCCGTCGAGGTTGCTCGCGGCGTAGGCGAAGGGATTCTCGATGCTGTAGCGGACCCCGGCCTGCGTGGCGAGGTGTATCACGCGGTCGAAGGGACCTGCGTCGAACGCCCGGCGCACGGCGTTCCGGTCGGCGAGGTCGGCCCGGTGGAACTCGAAGGAGCGCGAGCGCGGATGGGAAGCGAGCAGGGAGAGCCGGGCCTCCTTAAGGTTGGTTCGGTAGTAATCGTTGACCGAATCGAGCCCGACGACCTCGTGTCCCGCGTCGAGAAGGTCTCGTGACACGTGATAGCCGATAAAGCCGGCCGCGCCGGTGACAAGGTATTTCATAGTAATCCCTTTTTCTTAAGATCGGCGAGGGCATCCTTGACGAGGCCTGTCTCGCCGCGCCGGGCAACGAGCGCCTTCCCGCCCTTGATGACGACTATAAGGTCGTCCACGCCGCAGAGGGCGACGGGGATGTCGGACTGCACGAAGCAGTCGCGCGACTCGACGAGGGCGGCGGCGTCCGATCGGACGTACTTCGACAGGGAATCCCAGGTGCCGACGTCGTCCCAAGTGAAACTTGCACGCACGCTGACCGATCGCTCGCATCGCTCGCTGACCGCGTAGTCTATCGAGGTGGACGGGGCTCGATCGTACGCCTCGTCCACGCCGGCTTGCGAGCGGAGGATACGTATTCCGTCGGGAAGGCGCCCGAACTCGGGGACTCCGAGCCCTTCGAAGGCGACCGATATGGCGCTCTCGTGCCGAGAAAGCTCGTCGAGGTAGAAGTCCGCGCGGAAGCCGTAGATGCCCGAGTTCCAGTAGTAGTGACCGTCCTCGAGCCAGGCGGCCGCGAGATCGGCGCTCGGCTTCTCGCGTAAGGACTCGACGCGG
>JAKPSR010000314.1 GCA_029571425.1 Spirochaetota bacterium
CGAGGAAGTCGTACAATACGCGCTGATCGTCCGCTGTCATCGTCCGTTATCATACCCCAAGTTCCCCCGACCTGCAATATCGTGGTATACTGGAAAACCGCCCGGGAGATACCCGTGCGCGCCGCAGAGGTTTTGCATGAAGATCGTGATGTGCACTGACGCCTATTGGCCTCGGGTCAACGGCGTTACCGTCTCCGTCGACTCGTTTTCCCGCGCCCTCGTCAGGGCGGGGCATCAAGTCGTCATCATCTGCTCGTTCTATCCGGACGACCAGGGCGTTGGGCGGATTTCGGGGGTCGAGATGGATCGAGCCCGCGACCCGACCGAACCAACCGTGATACGCGTCCCCTCGTATACCCTTCCAATATCGAAGGAAGATCGCGTCGCGAAATTCCATAAATGGTTTTGGGTGTCCAAGCAGCTGAACGCCTTCGCTCCCGACATCGTGCACGTCAACTCGGAATTCGTGATTGGGGAATTCGGCTTTTACTACGCGAAAACCCATTCCCTCCCGGTGGTCTACACCTTCCATACCCTCTGGGAGGATTACGCCGTCAACTACATCCCCTGGGTACCCGAGTTCATCCTCCGTTTTATCGCGCGATGGATCATTAAAGGGATGTGCAACCGCGCGGCGACGGTCATCGCCCCGACCGACCAAATAGTCGCCGTTATGCAGCGGTATAAAGTGAAGAAGCGTGCCTATCTTCTTCCGACGGGGATCGACCCGGCCCTTTTCGCGCACGAGGCGGCAGAGATCGAGGATTTCCGCCAACGGTTGTACGCGCAGTACCCGACCCTCCGCGACAGGCGGATACTGCTGTTCGCCGGCCGCATCGGCCGCGAGAAGAATATATCCTTCCTGCTACGGATCCTGCCGCGCGTTCTCGCCGCCCATCCCGACGCCATGCTCGTGCTCGCCGGTAACGGTCCCGAGCTTCGGGACTTCGAGGAAGAGGCCGCCGGCCTTGGGATCGCCGATCAGTGCGTCTTCACCGGCTACCTCGATCGCTCGGACCTTTCATTATTGTACGCGATCTCGGAGCTATTCGTGTTCCCGTCGCGAACGGAAACCCAGGGGCTCGTGACCATCGAGGCGATGCTTTCGGGCACGCCGGTCGTCGCCATAGGCGAGATGGGGACGCGCGCCGTCATGGGCGGGGACAACGGCGGGTTCATGGTACGGAACGATCCCGACGAGTTCGCGAGCCGGGTAATCCAGCTTCTTTCGGATCCCGAACTATACGGGCGGAAGGCGCGTGAGGCTATCGAGCACGCCCAGAAATGGAGTATCGATAACATGACGCGACGGCTCGAGGGGATATATCGGGAGACCCTCGACGCCTTTCACGCCTCCCGATGATCGATTTTTCTTGTGCTGCGGCGCGCCTGCGGACTATACTGGACGCATGCCGATGACACAGAGAATCGCCTTCCTCTACCTTAATACCGGAGGAGGGCACATCGCGCCCGCGCGCGCCCTCGCGCGGGCCATCGACGAGCGATACGGCGGAACCTCCCAGTCCTTCCTCGTCAACGGCTTCAGCGAGCGGATGCGCGCATGCCGATTCTTCATCGAGAACGGGTATTCCATCACCGCCAATTTTTTCGAGCCCGGCTACGTCCTCTTTTACCAGTTGACGGGAACACGGCTCGCGGTCAGGTTCGGGAACTATTTCATCTCGCTGAACGGCGTTCGCCATCTTGCCGAGTCGTTCAAAAAGCACGGGATCACGAAGGTCGTCTGCCTCCACGAGGTACTGATCATGCCCGCGCGGGCCGCCATCGACCGGGTAAACCCCGCGATACCGTTGATCACCCTCGTTACCGACCCCTTTACCGCGCATCCGGTGTGGTTCCACGAGAAGCGGATGGAGCTCGTCGTCTTCTCCGAGAAGCTGCGCCGCGAGGCGATCGAGCGCTACGGCTACGAT
Source organism: Spirochaetota bacterium (assembly GCA_029571425.1). GTDB lineage: Bacteria > Spirochaetota > Spirochaetia > Treponematales > Treponemataceae > Teretinema. The sequence continues at coordinate 1,935 of JAKPSR010000314.1, forward strand.
CCTGCCCGGGTTCACGCCTTTCCCTTCATACTGTCGCGCGCCTATGAGCGGCCATACGCCCCCGAGGAGGTGGCCGCGGCCCGGGCACGCCGGGGCATCGGCCCCGACGAGAAGGTTATCCTGATCGCCGGCGGCGGCGAGGGACTCAAGAGCGCCGACCGCATCGTCGCCGAGTTCCTGAGGCGGCGGCGGACTGAGACCCTCGTCGTCGTCTGCGGCAGGAATCGCATCCTCAGGCGCCTAATTTCCCTCCTGGTCGAGCGGGCGGGGGCCCGGAACGTGCGCGTCCTCGGCTTCGTCGACTACATGAGCGATCTCATAAACATGGCCGACTGCGTGATCACGAAGGGCGGGGCGTCGACCGTGATGGAGATACTGGCCCTCGGCAAGCCGATCGTCTTCTCGACCTATATCCGCGGCCAAGAGCTCGGAAATATGCTTTTCGCCGTCACGAACGGTGCGGGCTGGTACTTGAAGCGCCCCCGGGAGATCGTCGAACGCGCGGTCTTGGTCGCCAACGACCCGGAGGTATCGCGCGCGGCGCGGGACGCGGTGGCCCGTCTCGGGATACGGAACGGCCTCGACGAAGTCGCCCGGTTCGCGCACGATTTCGGGCTTCCCGCCGACGAGCGCCTGCCGTAAGAGGCCTCGCCCCTTGAGGCAAACGCCTTTTCCGGGTATAGTATTCGTCAACGCCCTCATGAAGGAACGACCATGAACCGAGTTCGCGCCATCGCCCTCATCATCGGCCTCGTCGCCGCGGCCGGGGCCTTCGCCCAGGTAGCTGCCGATCCCCTTGACCACTTCTACGATGACCTCGTCATCTGGGAGACGATGGGCCTCGTGGGGAATCTCCCGGCGGCACGTCCATATCCGCTGCAGATGGTCGAGATCATCCTGAAGCAGGTAATCGAGCGGGGAGACGAGTACCAGAAGCACCTCGCCGAGCTCCATTACAACCGCATATTCAAGAAAACACTATCGGTCGGGACTAAGGCCGAACTGGCCTTCGATACCCTGAAGGGTTTCAAGCAGATGGGCCTCGCCCTCTCGGCCGACCTCAATTATATGTTTAACCCGCTCGTCGGCGCGAGTTTTAGCCTCGACGGCTGGGCGATCAACAAGCTTCCCGACGAGGAACTTATCCCTCTGAGGACTGGCTCGACCAAGGATATCGTCGCCGATAACGCGAAGGTTGGGCCGTTCTACGTCCTTCCGTCGGTGAACTCGTCGGTGTCCTTCGGGAACGGCGAGTATTACCTGAACGCGGGGCTGATGCGCGGTTCCTACGGGCCCTTCCACTCGAACGGCGTCATCGTCGGCCCCCAGGCATTGCACGCGGGGCAATTCGACTTCGCGGTCAACAAGAAGCTCTGGGGCTTCGACATGTCTCTCTATGCCCTTTCGGCCGGAGACGGCTACGGCGAGACCTACGTGAGCAAGCACTCGGACGCGTACGAAGGTCTTACCGTGCCGCGAAGCGAGGCTTGGTACCCGGAGAAGTACCTGGTCGTGCATTCTTTCTCGGTTCATCCTTACGAATGGCTCTCGATCTCCCTTTTAGAGTCGGTGATGTACGGCGGCCGCTTTGACCCGATGTATCTTCTCCCGTTCTCCGTGTACAACATGACCCAGCCGCTTAACGGGTTTCGCGACAACTGTTATCTGGGGGGAATGTTCACGGTGAAGCCCCTCGAGGGGATGAAAATCGACGGGGTGCTTTACGCGGACGACCTCAGCTTCAACGACATCATTAAGCTCCAGTTCGACACGAAGTGGCGCCTCGCCGGCCAACTCGGCGTTTCCTACGCCCCGCGCCGATCGGGCTTGTTTACCTACGTTTCCCTTGATTACACGATGGTGACCCCGTATACCTACTCGCATCGCAACGACGGGGATAACGACCTTTCTGAGCCAAATTACCAGAATTACACGCACGCGGGGCGTTCATTCGGCGCCGATCTTGATCCGAACTCGGATCGGTTGAACCTTCGAGTTAAACTCCGCCCCCTCGAGGCGGTCGACGTCAACATCTTCGGTGCCATGATCAGGCACGCGAACGTCAACCAAGGGATGACGGACGACCAGATCGAGCAGTACGTGAAGACACCGAACGGCTACATCACCGACGGCACGATCATGAACCACTCATCCGTCGATGGCGCGGGGCATGCCTTCAACTACTCGACTCCATTCTTGTCCCAAGGCTTGAAACAGTACATCTGGCAGATCGGAGTCGAGGCCCTTTGCCGCCTCCCGATCCTGAAAACCCACGGGTACATCGTGTTTCGGCTTGGCTATACCTTCGAGGCGAACTTCAATAAGGGAGTCAACGAGCGTATCTACCACTACGAGACAAATGCTGAGCTTCTCTCGCGCGAGGACGCCCTCGCGCTCGGCGAGGCCCAGCTTGCTGAGTGGGAGAAGCAGGCTACCGGAGTGGAATACAACAACTACATCAGCGCCGGCTTCGAATACCACTACTAGCCGGCCGCCGATCACTCCCCGGCGTCTACCGCGTCGGGGTCGACCTCGGGCGCGACGACGGCGCCCCCCCTTAATTCCTTCGGATACACGCAAATCCCCAATCGTTTCTCGAGCCGGGCAAGGGCGCGAAGCTCGAACCCGTCGCCGAAGACGGCGTTGATCCCCGCGCGCCCCGCGCGTGCGGTGCGCCCGGCGCGATGGACGAAGAAGTCGCCCTCGGACGGGACGTCGAGCTGCACGACGTGGGTGACGTCGGGCACGTCGAGGCCGCGCGCGGCGAGGTCGCTCGTCACCAGGATGGAGGCGCGGCCTGAGCGGAAGTCGTCAATCGCCTTCTTTCGCTCGACCTTGTCCATTCGGGCGGTGAGGCCGCTCGCTTCCACCTTTTTAAAGCGCAGTCGCTCGACGATATGGGGAACTTGCCCGGCGATCGAGGTGAATACGAGCGTCTTCGTCGGCCGCTCGGCGACGAGGAAGCGCCTGAGATCCTCGATCTTGTCGCGCTGCTCCGAGTAGAAGGCCCAGTGCGAGATACGGCGGGCGAGCACGTCCTCTGGCGGCATGGTGACGTGCGAGACGCCGACCGGTGCGTTGGCGTCCGTAGGAGCGGTCGGCCGCCCACGACGGGCGGCTAACATCGACTCTATAAGCGTTCGATTGCGGGCGGAGAGGGTCGCCGAACAGGAGACGCACTGCGCCTCAGCCGGCGCGAGGGCGAGCAGCTCGGCGAGGGTATCGCGCATCTCTGGCGACAGCATCCGATCCGCCTCATCGAGGACGACGAGATCAACCGCCTGCATTCGAAGCTTTTTGAGGTGGGCAAGCTCGAGGATGCGCGCAGGCCCGCCGAGGGCGATGTCCGGCTTTTCCTTGAGGCGCTCGGTTTGGCGCTTGATGGGCGCTCCTCCGACGAGGAGGGCCGCGGAGACGGCGACGCCCGCCTCCTTCGCGAATCGGTCGGCCTCAGCCTTGATTTGGCTCGCGAGCTCGTGCGTTGGGGCGACGACGAGCACGTGCGGGCCGCTTCCGGGTCGGGCGAGGGCGCGGACGAAAGCCGGCAGAAGATACGCTAGCGTTTTGCCGGTACCGGTCTCTGACTGGAAGAGGACGTTTTCCCCGGCGAGAATCCGGGGAATGACCTCCGCTTGGACGGGGGTTGGCTCGGCGTATCCGCGCGCGGCGAGGGCGCGGGCGAGCTCGTTCGGTAGCCCGAGGGCAAGGAAATCCTTCACGAGGCCAAGGATAGCATAATGACAGGAAAAGTGCTATAATGGAAAATACACGCGACTGGAGGTCCTTCGTGAGAATCGGCATAGACGCCTTCGGATGCGACCATGGAAGATCCGGCATTGGGTCATACCTACATTCCCTCGTCCATAACCTTCCGGACTCCGAGGCTCGCATCGAGCTCTTCGGACCCGAGCTCGATCGCTATACCTACACATCCGGGATCGACTCCCTCGGCTACTCGGGCGTGCCTGTCAGCGACAGCCTCCTCGCCGAGCGGCTTTGGCACCTTGTCCGCTTTCCCTCGTTCGTACGGCGGCAGAAGTACGATGCCGTTCTCTTCCCGGCTGGGGGGAAGCTACTGCCGTTGATATACGACCGGCCGTCGGTCGTCGTCGTCCAGGAGATCGTGTCGGACGTCTACCGGAACTCGGACGACGGCATCTTCGCCAGCATCCTTCGCTACCAGCTTAAGCGGGTCGACCGGATCATCGCCGCGAGCGAGTTTATCCGGGACGACCTCGTCAGGATGAGCGTGGACGAGTCGCGAATCACGGTCATCCACAACGGCGTAGACCGGAACCTTTTCTACCCGCGGGAGGTCTCGGGGGGCGAGGCCGTGCT
>JAKPSR010000315.1 GCA_029571425.1 Spirochaetota bacterium
AATGAAGGTAAAGTAATAATAGTTTTTAAGGTAGACGAAGGCGTTATCATATACGGCCTTCGTCTCGGCGGGTGAGAATGCGCCATCCCCATTCGCGTCATACTGCAGGATGACGGCGCTAAACGCGTGGTCGAATGTCCACGTCAGGTAGACGCCGGCGAGGCGATCGCCCTTCCAGACGAACTCAGCCTCGCTCTCGAAGAACATGTGGGGATGCGCCCAGAGAGCGGCGGTCGCGAAAAGGAGGGCAAGGGCAACCGCGGTCCGCCGCAAGATCGATCGTGCCATGCCGGCAGTATACACGATTTCGCTCAGAAAAGCGCGGCCACCTGATATACCGCGGCCGACGCGAGCCAGGCGACGCCCGTCTGGAACAGGACGGCGGCGACCGTCCACCGAATGGTACCAAGCTCTCGCCGCATCGCGGCGACCGCGGCGACGCACGGAGTATAGAGCAGGGTGAAGGTAAGAAACGCCGCGGCGCTCGCCTGCGTAAAGTAGTTCTCGATGCCGAGAGGAAGCACCACGGAGAGGGTACTGATCACCGCTTCCTTCGCCGTAAACCCGCTGACCAAGGCAGCGACCGATTCCCAATGCGCGAAGCCCTGCAGGGTGAATATCGGCGCGATCAGCGAGCCGATCGAGGCGAGGATGCTCCGCGAGCCGTCATCGACCATCGAGAAGGTCCAATCGAGGCTCGTAAGGAACCACACGACGAGGGAACCGATAAAGATGATCGTGAAGGCGCGGTACACGAAGTCCATCACCTTCTCGCGAAGGTGCAGGATCACGGTCTTCGCCGAAGGCATGCGATACACCGGCAACTCGAGGACGAACGGCACGGGGTTTCCCCGGAACAAAGTGCGGCGAAGAACGAGGCCGGAGAGAATGGCGACGACGACCCCGCCGAAGTAGAGGGCGGTCATTACGAGTGCGCCGTGCCTCGGGAAAAACGCCGCGACGAAGACGGCGTATACGGGCACCTTCGCCGAGCACGACATGAACGGGGCGAGGAGTATCGTCATCCGCCTATCGCGCGCGCTCGAAAGGGTGCGCGTCGCCATGATGGCTGGCACCGTGCAGCCGAACCCGACGAGCATCGGCACGAAGGAACGACCCGAAAGGCCGATTTTCCGAAGCAGGGCGTCAAGCACGAAGGCGGCGCGTGCCATGTATCCCGTGTCCTCAAGAAGGGAAAGGAAGAAGAAGAGGATTGCTATGACGGGAAGGAACGAGAGGACGCTCCCGACGCCGGCAAGCGCCCCGTCGACGACGAGCGAGCGCATCCACTCGCTCACGCCCGCGCGAGCGAGTCCCGATCCCGCGAGGCCGATCAGCCAATCGATGCCGGCCGCGAAGAGGTCGGACACGGCCGAGCCGATGGGCCCAAAGGTAAACCAAAAGACGAGGCTCATCACGCCGACGAAAACCGGTATCGCGAGCACCGGATGGGTCAGGATCCGGTCTATGGCGACCGAGCGCGCGGCTTCCCGAGACTCGCCATCCTTCGTCACCGACCGCCTGACGAGGGACTCGATGAACACGTAGCGCATGTCGGCGATCGCCGCCTCGCGGTCGGTTCCGAGCTCCGCTTCCATTTCGCGTATGATCCGCGCGACGATATCGCGCTGGGCCGCGGAAAGCCCAAGGGCTGACTCCATTGGCGGGTCGCCCTCGACGAGTTTCGTCGCGGCGAAACGCGGGGCGTAACCCGCTCGTCGCGCTCCGTCCTCGACGAGATGGGTTATCGCGTGCAGGGCCTTGTGCACGGGGCCTGCGCAGAAATCAACCCGACGCGGCCCGCCCTCCGGCGTCTTGCCGGCCGCCGCGTCCTCAAGTCGCTCGATGAGCTCCTCGATGCCCTCGCCTTTGTTCGCCGAGATGGGAACGACGAAGACGCCAAGCTCCCTCTCCATCTCCTTGATGTCGATGGTGCCGCCGTTCGAGCGCACCTCGTCCATCATGTTGAGCGCGATTACCATCGGAAGGTCGAGGGTCATAAGCTGAAGGGTCAAGTACATATTCCGCTCGATGTTGGTGGCGTCCACGATGTCGAGGACAACGTCCGGCCGCTCGCGCACAAGGAAGTCCCTGGTCACCACTTCTTCGGCGGTATAGGGAGAGAGGGAATAAATACCGGGAAGGTCGACGACCGTCATCGCCGGCTTTTGCTTGACCGTTCCCTCCTTCTTCTCGACCGTTACCCCGGGAAAATTCCCCACATGCTGATTGCTCCCGGTCAGCTGATTGAAGAGCGTCGTCTTGCCGCAGTTTTGGTTGCCCGCGAGGGCGATGAGCCGCCTGGTCATATCGCCGGCCTCTCTACGGAAGACCCCGCCTCGATCCGCATCGAGATATTCGCGGCGTCCTCCCCGCGCAAGGTCAGCTCATAGCCGCGTAGGGTCAGCTCGATCGGGTCCCCGAAAGGGGCGATCTTCCGCACGGAGACCCTGGTTCCCGGCGTAAGCCCCATGTCGAGCAGCCGCCGCCGCAGGGCGCCCGCGCCGCCCACCGTGAGTATGGTGCCGGATTCTCCCGGCTTCATGTTCGCGAGGTTCATATGTTTTCCTTTCGGTTTGTTAGCCATGTCTTACTTACAGCATACCGAAATCCAGTTGTTTTGTCAAATGGAATAGAGTATAGTATGCCCATGCCCGACTCGATCTCGGCTTCCAAGCAGGATTATCTCGAGGCCATCCTCGACTTCGCAACGGCGGAGGAGACCGTCCGCTCGATTGACATAGCGCGCGCCCTCAAGGTTTCGCGCGCCAGCGTCAATAAATCCCTCGGGGCCCTGAAGGAATCCGGCCTCATCGAGCACGAGCACTACGGCGACATCAAGCTCACCGAGAAAGGGGTGCGCATCGCGCGGCAGGTGCGCGCGCGGCACAACACCCTCAAAACCTTCCTCG
>JAKPSR010000331.1 GCA_029571425.1 Spirochaetota bacterium
CTTTCTCCTGGGCTTTTTGCTCGCGCAGGTATACACGGAGGGACTCTTCCTCGGCCTCGCCCTCGCCGCGATTGCCCTCGCGCGAAAGGGACGATGGACGACGACCGCTCTCGTCGCCTCGCTCGCCGTGCTCACGAGGGCGGCAGGCGTCGCCCTCGTTCCGGCCATCGCGGTCGCCGCGGCCCGTACCCTCGCGCGGGAACGCGCGCAGGCCAAAGCCGGCGACGCCGTGAGAGGACGAATCGATCTCGCCAAGCTCGCCGGGATGGCCGAGGCGATCCTCGTCCCGCTCGCCGTTTTCCTCGCGTGGAAATTTTCTTTCTTAGGCGAGCGCTTCGACATCGTCGAGCGATCGTTCTTCGGCCGCTCGTTCGCCCCGCTCGTCTCGATCCGCGCGTGGCTCGCCTGCTTCGCGTCGATCGTTTCGTGGCCGAGCCCGCGGGGCGCCTACTACGCGCTCGAGCTCGCGGCCCTCGCGCTCGCGCTCGTCGCATCCGCATGGGGAGCGCGCCATCACCCGGACCTCGCCGTGTTCGGCCTCGCCGTCCTCGCCGCGTCCGTACTGAGCGTGTCGACGCAGGGCATCGTCCGCTACGTCCTTTCCTGCCCGCTGATCTTCGCCTTCCTCTCGCGTCGTGGCAGGAATCCCAGCTTCGAGCGCGCGTGGGGCCTCGCGAGCGTCCTCTTGATGGGCTTCTTCGCCCTGCTCTTCTCACTCGACATGTGGGTCGCCTGAGTCAGACGCGAACCGATACCCGTTTTTCCCCGCGCGCTTCGCGCGGTACATGGCATTGTCGGCGAGCTTGACGAGACCGTCGACCGAATCGGCGTCCGCCGGATACAGGGCGACGCCGACGCTCGCGCCGACCGAGACGTACCGCTCCCCGACTACCATGGGCTGCGCGACGCGCTGCACTACCTTCTCGGCGACGGCGGCCGCGTCGTCCCGACCGCCCACCGACGTTACCACGATCAGGAACTCGTCGCCGCCCGCGCGGGCGACCGTGTCCATCTCGCGCACGGATAGCTTGAGACGGCGCGCGACCTCCTTCAAGGTCTCGTCCCCGACGTCGTGCCCGTGAGTATCGTTCACTTCCTTAAAGCCGTCGAGGTCAATGAACATGACAGCCACCATCGTGCCAACCCGGTCCGCCCCGCTCATCGCGACGGAAAGCCGATCGCGGAAAAGCCGCAGGGCAGGCAAGTCGGTGAGCCCGTCGTGCGTGGCCATGTGCCTGATCCTGAGCTCGGTCGCGCGCCGCTCGGTGATGTCGACGAAGGTGACTACCGCCCCGCGGATATTCCCGTCGGCGACTTGTGGGTACGACCAGTACTCGGCGGGGAACGGCGTCCCGTCGGCCCGCCACAGCACCTCGTCGTCCACGTGCGATGGTTTTCCCTCTCGAAACGCACGGTATATGCGGCACTCCTCGAGCGGGATGGGCGTACCGTCCTCGCGGGCGTAGTGGATCAGCTCGTGCATGTTCTTGCCGAGGAACGCGTCGGTGCTCTGGTACCCGAGCATCCGGGCGCAGGAATGGTTCGCGAAGGTGCATCGACCGTCAAGGTCGATGCCGTAAATCGCCTCGCCGGTCGAATTCAAGAGGAGACGTGTCCGCTCCTCGCTTTCGCGCAACGCCTCCTCGGCCTCCTTCGCCGCGCTGACGTCCCAGGTGAGGCCCGTCATCGCGATGGGAACGCCCTTCGCGTCCCGTTCCACCCGCGCTGACGCCCTGACGTGCTTGACCGTCCCGTCGGCGAGCCTTATACGGAACAAGGTATCGAATATTCCCTTGCCGACAACCGCGCTCTTTAGCAGGGCGACGACCCAGGGCTCGTCGTCGGGATGCAGCCTTTCGCGCCAGGTATCGTACGTGGGCTCGACGTCGTCGGGCACGCCCATGAGCTCGAACATCCGCTCGTTCCAGGTGAGCTGGTCCGTCGAGAGGTCCCAGCTCCATACCCCCATCCGCGCGGCCTTGATCGCCCAATCGATGCGGGACGAAAGTCGCTTGATTTCGGCCTCCGTGCCCTCGCGCGCGACCGCCTCGGCCGTAAGCTCGTCCCGGGCCGCGCGGACGCGCGCCGACTGCGTGAGACTCCGCTGGTACAGGCGTATCGTCAACCCAACGAGCCACGAAAGGGAGAAGCCGAACAAGGCGACGACGAGCGGAAGGGGGGATCGGTGCATGGCCACGAACGCGTCGGAAGGAATCACGGTTACGGAGAGCTCGTGGTCCAGGATGCGCGCGACCGACGACGCGCTAAAGGCCGACGGCGACCGAGCGGGCAAGACATCCTGGTAAAGCAGGTCCGACTGAAACCGAACCGACACCAAAAAATCGTCGCGATGGGACGCGTGCTCCCTCGCGCTAAAGACGTACCTAAGCCACCGTTCGGCGTGGAGGACGCCGAGAATAAAACCGTCGTGCCGTTGGCCCACGTGGATGGGAATGAAGATCAAGATACCTAAGCCGCCCTGCACGAGCTCGCCGGGATGGGTTATCGCAGGCACTCCAAGATCGCGGGCACGGGTCATCGCCTCTCGTGCCGACGCGTTCCGAGTAAGGTCGTACCCAAAGGCGCGGCGATTACCCTCGAGGGGGACGGCCCACCGCGCTATGCCGCCAGAGTCCACCCACTCGATCGCCTGGAAGCCCGGCGCGTCGGCGAAGTACGGGGCGACCGACTCCGAGAAAGACTCGCGCGTCGGTCGCCCGTGCGCCTCCCAAGCCATGGCGACGCGGTGCAGGGCCGGTATCCGGTTGCGAAGATCGGCCTCAATGAGAGACGCGAGGTAATCGCTTTCCGCCTGGAGATTTATCGCCAGTGACCGGCATTCCTGGGAATGCATGAGGCCCCAGAGCGCTGCGGTAAGCCCGAGGATGATGGTCCCGACAAGGATGGCTATCCATCGCCCCGGGGTACGGTCTCGGTCTAACGAGGGCATACGACAAGTATAGGCGGCGCGGGACGGCGACGCAAACGAGCGGAACGACTATCCTGCGTTTTTTCTTGACAGCCGCGCGAGACGCGCGGAGAATAACTCATTATGCGCACCGTATCATCGAAGCGCCGCGCCACGCGGTCCATCGCCTTTCTCGCCCTCGCCGTTTTGGTCACCCTGGCCATCTCCTCCCTCGTAGCCTGCCAAGGGAAAAAACCCGCCGGTCTCGGGGGCAAGTACCGTAACCTCCTCGCCGAGGTCGGCGTCTCCCAGGCGGACATCGACGCGCGCGTCGAGAAAACCGTCGAGCAGTTTTTCCGGGGTACCAATGCCCAACGGATATACTACGAGTTCGGCGACGGCATGGCCTACATCCTCGACGTAGGCAACCGCGACGTTCGAAGCGAGGGGATGTCCTACGGGATGATGTTCTGCGTGCAACTCGGCATGAAAGAGGAATTCGACCGACTGTGGAAATATTCCCACGAGATACTCCTGCACAAGACGGGCGACTACGCGGGCTATTTCGCCTGGCACGCCACACCGGACGGGACGATTATCGACAAAAACCCCGCTCCCGACGGGGAGGAATACTTCGCGATGTCCCTGCTGATGGCCTCGAACCGCTGGGGCGACGGCGAGGGGATATTCGACTATCGCGCGCGCGCGAACGACATCCTTGACCACATGCTGAATCACCGAAAGATACTCGGCCTCCCGCCGAAATCATGGATCGGCGACATGTTCGACGCGAACCGCAATCAAGTAGTCTTCGTGCCCTTTGGGGGCTCGGCGACCTTCTCCGACCCCTCCTATCACCTGCCGCATTTCTACGAACTCTTCGCGCTCTGGGCCGACAAGGACAACGATCGATGGCGCGCGATCGCGGCCGAGAGCCGCGCGTTCTTCCGCAAGGCATGCCACCCGAAAACCGGGCTCGCTCCTGATTACGCCGACTTCGACGGTGTGCCCGTCAAGCAGGGCGACCATTACCGCTTCGAATACGACGCGTGGCGAGTCGCGATGAACATCGCCCTCGATTCGGCCTGGTGGGGAAAGGATCCCTGGCAACGGGAGGAATGGGCGCCGACCTACCTTTCGTTCTTCTCGAAGCTGGGCGTGTCGATGCATCCCGACCAGTTTGACGTCGACGGGGGCAACCCGGCCGGAAGCCACTCGACCGGGCTCGTCGCCATGAACGCCGTCGCCGGACTCATCGTCCCCACGAAGGTTGCTCGGCCCTTCGTTGAGGAATTCTGGCTATCCCCGATTCCGTCGGGCCGGGGCCGCTACTTCGACGGGTGCCTGTACCTTTTCGCCCTTCTCAATCTCTCCGGGCGATATCGGATCATCGGGCCGACGCAGTAAGACAAAAAAGAAAAAATCGTCACACTGGCCGGCGAAACGGGCATATACTGTCCTCACGATACGAGGAGGCCCGCATGGAGAAGCATATCTATGTGTCGCTGATGCCGGAAGCCCTGGTAATGAGCCAGCTCGGCCCCGAGGAATTCGGGACGTACTACTCGGTTGGACCAGAGCGAAAGACGCAAGGGCAGGCGGCTTTTTTCGAGATCGATCCCGGATTCCGGGATCCCTTCTTCCCGATAGACCAGGCGCTCGCGCTCTGCGCGCCGCACAAGGACGGGAGTCCCAAGCGCTCCGTCTATTGCGCCGTGTACCGCGTCGTCGAGCACGTGCCGGTCTCCGCGCTCGGCAAGCTCTACCTGGTGACCAAAGACGGTCGCACCCTGGGCGTCGATCGCGCGCCGTCCATACCGGATGACCCGAGCGGGCTCCATCTCTACCACGAGATCGCGCCCCTGCACCCGCTCGTCGTCAGCACCCTCGGGCCGCGCGCCTTCCATTCGTTCTTCATGGGCGACACCAAGAAGAACATCGGCGTGCCCGCACTCTGCTGGGTCGAGTGCAAGCTCGGCGAGCTCGCGACGAACCCCGAGATGGGCGACGTCCGCGACCTCCCTTACGAGAACATCGACCACCTGCGAAGTTGCCTCGTGCAGCTCAAGACCAAGAACGTCGTGACGAAAATAGTCGAGCGACTGAACCCCTCGACCTTCGCGTACCGCACCATCAAGAACGGCATCTTCTACGGATCCGGGAAGGAACTCGCCATGTTCCCGCTCCCGCCCGTCGAGGCGCTGAAGAACGCCCACTATCAATGGTGGCGTTCCGCAAACATGTAGGAGACTGTCATTCATGAATACAGATATTTGGCTATACTCCGGCCTCGTCGCCGGCGTCCTTTCCGTCCTCGCCGCCCTCGGCGCCTACGCCCGCGTGCGCGCCTACGACTCCGGCACGGACCGGAGCCGCGAGATCGCGGGATGGATACGGAGCGGGGCGTCGACCTATCTCCGCATGCTTTACAAGACCCTGCTCGTCGTCGCCGTCGTGCTCGGGATCGTCCTTTCAGTCGTCTTCTCCGGCATCGAGGAAAAACCGATGCATGGACTTCTTACCGCCGGGGCATTCGGCTTCGGCGCCCTCTGCTCGGCGCTTGCCGGCTGGCTCGGGATGTCCGTCGCCGTCGAGGCGAACGTGCGCACGGCGGTCGCCTGCAAGAAGGGCGTCGCCGACGGCTTCCAGGTCGCATTCAAGGCGGGAACGGTGATGGGCCTCGCGATGGTCGGCGTCGCCGTCTTCGGGATGTGCCTTCTGTACCTTATCTGGCGCGACGTCGAGATCGTGCTCGGCTTCAGCTTCGGCGCCTCATCGCTCGCCCTCCTCGCGAAGGCGGGCGGCGGAATCTACACGAAGACCGCCGACATCGCGGCCGACCTCGTCGGCAAGGTCGAGGTCGGGATCCCGGAGGACGACCCGCGCAACCCCGCGGTGATCGCCGACAACGTCGGCGACAACGTCGGCGACGTCGCCGGCATGGGCGCGGACATCTTCGATAGCTACGTCGCGGCGTCCGTCGCGTCGATGGTCCTCGGTGCCTCATTCGCGGGATCAATCGGGCCGCAGTACGCAATCCTGCCGCTCGCCCTCTGCGTCATCGGTATCGTCTCGTCCTTCATCGGCCTCCGCTTCGTGCGCGTCGGCAAGGACGGCAAACCCGGGCGAGCGCTCAACTTCGGGACGGTGTTCTCCTGCGTGATCTTCGCCGCCCTCGCGACCGCCTTCTTCGCCGCTGTCAACGCCGTCTCGGGCGGGGATCCGGCCCTCGGCCTCAACTGGGGTGTTCTCCTCTCGACCCTCGCCGGCCTCGTCATCGGCGTCGTGATGGGCTTCACCACCGACTTCTTCACGAACGACGAGCACCGGCCGGTGCGGAACGTCGCCGAGATATCGGGATCGGGCACAGGGCTCACGATCATCACCGGCTTCAGCTACGGCCTCGTGTCGATCGCGCCCGCGATCGTCGGGATCGTCGCCGCTACCCTCGCCTCCTACTTCTGCTCGCAAGCGTTCGGACTTCCCGGCATCTACGGGGTCGGCGTCGCCGCGGTCGGCATGCTCTCGCTCACCGGCATCGTCGTCTCGAACGACGCCTACGGCCCGATCGTCGACAACGCGAAGGGAATCGCCGAGATGTCCGAGATGTCCCACGAGGTCGTCGAGCGCGCGGATACCCTCGACTCGGCCGGCAACACGGCGAAGGCGATCACCAAAGGCTTCTCGATCAGCGCAGCGGCGCTGACCGTCCTCGCGATGTTCGCCGCCTACTCCGAGGTCATCTCGAAATACTCGGGCGGCGGCTCGTTCATCCTAAACCTGCAGGATCCCCTCGTCCTCTCCGGCACCCTGCTCGGCTGCATCGTCCCGGCCGTCTTCAGCGCCCTGACGATGCTCGCGGTCACGAAAAACGCCTTCGTGATGATCGGCGAGATCCGGCGCCAGTTCAAGGCGAAGCCGGGTATACTCGCGGGCACGGAGCTTCCCGACTACACCGCCTGCGTCGGGATCGCGAGCTCGGGGGCCCTCAGGGCGCTCGCCCTTCCCGCGGCCCTCGCCGTGCTCCTTCCGCTCGCGGTCGGCTTCCTTCTCGGGCCCGGCGCCCTCGGCGGCTTCCTCGCCGGCTCGATCTTCACCGGGGTGGTGTTCGCCCTCCTGATGTCGAACGCGGGCGGCCTGTGGGACAACGCAAAGAAATACGTCGAGGCGGGCAACTGCGGCGGCCCCGGCTCGGAGGCGCACAAGGCGGCGGTCGTCGGCGATACCGTCGGAGATCCCTTCAAGGATACCGCCGGTCCCTCGCTCAACACCCTGATCACCGTGATGAGCCTCGTGTCCAGCCTTTTCGCACCGTTGATCGCGCGATTCCACCTGTTCTAACTTCCGTCATATTATAGAAAAAACCTTTCGCGCGCGCCCCGAAACCCGGGCGCGCGCGCTTTTTTTACTCATGAAACCCTTTCGCCTCCGGGGTTTTTTCTGCTATACTGCCCGCAGAACGGGGGTGATATGGTCTTCGACATTGTCGTTATCTGCTTTAAATTGTTGGGGGCCCTCGGCCTGTTCATGTACGGCATGCAGCTGAGCTCGGACGGCATCCAGCGCGCCGCCGGCGACCGCCTTCAGGGGACCGTCAACTTCATGACGAAGAACCGCTTCTTCGCCGTCATCACCGGCGCTCTCGTTACCGTCCTGATACAATCGTCTTCGGCGACGACCGTCATGGTCGTCTCCTTCGTCAATGCCGGGCTCCTGAACCTCTTTCAGGCGATCGGCGTCATCATGGGCGCCAACATCGGCACCACCCTGACCGGCTGGATCATCGCGGCGGTTGGGGTCCAAAAGTTTTCCATCGCGTTGCTGGCCGTTCCCATATTCGGGATCGGCTTTTTTATGTCCCTCGCGAAAAAGCGCGGCGACTCGTTCGTGAGCTACGGCGAGGGGCTGATGGGCTTCGCCCTGATCTTCCTGGGACTTGAGTACCTTTCCAAGGCGATACCCGATCCCTCGGGAGACGCGCTCCTCTTCCTCAAGGACTTCGCCAATAGAGGATGGCTCGCGATCATCCTCTGCGTCCTCGTCGGCACCGTATTCACCATGCTGATCAACGCCTCGAGCGCCACGCTCGCGATCGTCATCGGCCTCGCGGCGAAGGGCATCCTCAACTTCGAGATGGCCGCCGCGATCACCCTCGGCGCGAACATAGGTACCACCTTCGACTCGTTCCTCGTCTCGCTCGGCGCGAACACAAACGCGAAGAGGGCCGCGTGGGCGCACATCCTGTTCAACATCGTCGGCACCCTCTGGGTCGCCGTCGTCCTCAGGCCCTTCATCGCGTTCGTCGACTTCGTCACCCCCGGCCCGATCACGGCGCAATCGGCGGGCACGCACATCGCCATGATGCACACGATGTTCAACATCGCGAACACCGTCGTCCTTTTGCCCTTCGTCCGCCAATACGGGAACCTCCTCGCGCGCTTCATCAAGCCGAAGAAGGGAGAGGACGAGGCGGGTAAGCTCGAGTACCACGCGACCCCACTCCTCGAGAGCCCCGAGCTCAACATGGCGAAGGCGCGCCTCGACGTCGCCGAGCTCTCGCGCGTCTCCGAAAGTCTCTTTACCAAGTTCCGCGAGGAGTTAACCGGGAAAAGGGCCTGGGACGACGAGACGATGCAGTATTTCACCCGCTACTGCCGCTATTCCTCCGCGATGCAGGAGGGGATATCCCGCTTCCTCCTCGAGGTCGCCCAGCAGGACATCGCCGAGAAGACGCGCGACAACATCGGGGTTCTTCTCCGCCTCGTCACGGATTTCGACAACGTCAGCGGCTGCTGCATGACGCTCGCGAGCATGCAGGAGCGCGCGAGGCGAAAGAAGCTCGAGTTCAGCGAGACCGAGATCGAGCTCCTCGAGCCCTACACCGCCCTCGTCGCCGAGTTCCTCCTCTTCGTCAGGTCCAGGATCGACAAACCGCTGAGCGAGGCCGACCTCGCCCTCGCCGTCGACTTCGAGAATCGCGTCGACGCCTCGCGCTCCGAACTGAAAAAGCTCGCGCGCAAGAGGATCAAGAGCGGCGCGGACGTGAAGGTGGAATTGCAATTCATCGATTTGATTCGACACGTCGAGAAGGTCGGCGACCACGCCTACTCGATCGCGGTAACGCTGCGCGAGATGCGCTAAAAAGAAGGGGGCCGGCCCGGCGGAACTGCGTGTTCCGGGACGACCCCCAAAGGTTTTGCGCGCCGCCTGGCGTCGCGGTGCAGCAACCTCACTCTATCAGATCTACGTTATTGCGCAATGGCCCAAATGCGGTAAATGTCGGCGCTAATCAAGACTTTCGTCCCTAACTTTCGTTTTCTCATCGAACGGTCTCGTCCTGACCGGACCACGCGTTTCCGTTCCCTTCAGGGTATCGGCGCGCGCGTAGTCAAGCTCAAGGTCGGCCATCCGCGCGAGACCCGCCATACAACCGGCGCAGGCGCCGGTCCGCTCGGTAACGCAGCGCTTTCCCGGGTAGATCTCGTAATCCTTCTTGTGGAGCGCGGGGGTGAAATTCGGCATCACCACGTTCGCGCCGGCGCGGAGCCCGTCGACCCGATAGTCGCGGTCCATGCTCCCGAGGGCGGTAGTCGCGGGCAGATATGCCGACCGCGTGACGATGCGGGTGACGGCGACCGTGCGGAGGGTAAGGCCGACCGAGCCCGCGCGCGCGTTCCGGAACACGGTATCGGGGTGCGGGATGAACGGGCCGATCCCGATCATGTCGAAATCCCTCTCGCGGAAGAAGGCGACGTCTCGGGCGATGTGCGCGAGCGTCTGCCCGGGAAAACCGACCATAATCCCGCTACCCACCTGATAGCCGAGGTCGCGAAGGTCGTCGAGGCACCGAAGCCGGGTCGCGAGCTCGCGACCCGCGTGTATCGAGGCGTACAGGACTGGATCGGAAGTCTCGACGCGCATAAGGTAGCGGTCCGCACCCGCCTCGCGCCAGAGGGAGTAATCGGCGCGCGAGCGCTCGCCGACGGAGAGGGTGATCGCGACCTCGGGAAATCGCGCCTTGATCCCGGAGACGACGTCGGCGAGCCAACGCGCGTCCATCCCGTCCTCACCGGACTGAAGAACGATCGTCCTAATCCCGGCGTCGCGCACGGCTTGGGCGCTCGAAAAAATTTCGTCCGCCGTCAAGCGGTAACGCGCGGCGTTTCTATTCGCCCGATTGAGGCCGCAGTAGAAGCAGGTATTGCCGCAATAACTGGAGAACTCGACGAGGCCGCGAAGGAACATCCGCTCGCCCGACGTCGCGTCCCTGATAGCGCGGGCGGCGGCGAACAACGCCTCGTCGGTTTCCGCGGGACCGTCAGGCCCGTCGAGTAGGGTTTCGAGATCATCGAGGCGCGGCGCGCGCCCTCGATCGCTCGCAGAGGCCGTGCGGTCGAGTGCTGCTGCGAAGTCGCACGGGTTGGTCTCGCTCATCTCGGGGCTCCTTTCGCCCGTTCGAGGGCGGAACGGTAGGCGGCGAGCGCCTCCGGGAAGGGTGAGAGGGTTCGCTCGGCGACCCCCTGCAGGACTGATATCGCCATGCCGTAGTTGGTGACGGGAACACCGCGCGCGCGCGCCTCCTCGATTCGCCACAGCATCTGCCTTCTCGTCAGCGTACAACCGCCGCAGTGCACGACGAGGGCATAGCGTTCTAGGTCCTCGGGATAGTCGCGGCCGGAGGCGTGGTCCACGGCGACGTCGGCGCCCGCGAACTGCCTGATCCACCTCGGTATCTTCACGCGGCCTATGTCATCCTCAAGTGCGTGATGGGTGCACGACTCCGCGACGAGAACGCGGTCGCCGGGCCCGAGGGTCTCAAGCCTGGCGGCGCCCTCGGCGAGGAGGGCGACGTTCCCCTTGAAGCGCGAGAAGAGGATCGAGAAGGTGGTGCAAGGAACGCCCGCCGGGGTGTCCGCGACCATCTTGAGCGCGATCTGCGAATCGCAGACGACGAGGTCTGGCGGCTCGCCGAGGCGGTCGAGGAGCGGGCGGTACTCGCGTTCCTTGACGACGGCGCATGCGGCGTCCGAGTCGAGCGCGTCACGGATCGTCTGCACCTGCGGAAGGATAAGCCTACCCTTCGGCGCCTGCAAGTCGATCGGCACGATGAGGACGGCGAGGGGCATCCCCTTCCCCGCGGGTAGGAGGTCGCCGAGTATGCGCGGCGGCTCGAGGAAGTCCTCCGGGCAACAGGCGATCAAGAGTCTCTTCAACTCGGCCACGGTCGCCTCACGGCCGCGTTCCCACTCGGCGCGGCCGGGCGAGCCGGGCGCAGGGGCGGTCGGCGCGGCACAGGAAAAGACCCACTCGGTCTTTTTCCCAATGAGGGAAAGCCACTCGGGATCAGGCCTCGCGATATCCGTCTTGCTGACCGCGACGACGAGGGGGATGTTTTTCTCGCGAGCGGACTCCGCGATCCCTTCCTCGTACTCCGTCCATACACCGGCCTCGAGGACGAGGACGGCGACGTCGGCGGTCGCGAGCGCCGACTTGGTGCGCGAGACGCGGAGCGAGCCGATCTCGGTCGAGTCGTCTATGCCCGCCGTGTCGAGGAGGGTGATCGGGCCGAGAGGTAAGAGCTCCATCGATTTTTCGACGACGTCTGTGGTCGTCCCGGCGACCGGGCTCACGATCGAGGTCTCCTGACCGGTAACGAGGTTGACGAGGCTTGACTTGCCGGTGTTCGCGCGTCCAAAGACGCCGACGCGGAGCCGGACCGACTTAGGTGCCGCGTTCATCGCTTACCTCCCGGCTCGCCCCGGAAACCTAACGACATCAGGGCCTCGGGTGAGAGAACGCGCGCCACTTCATCAGCGCCGAGCTTCGCCTCGAGGAACGAGCGGAGGGTCGGCCTACCGGCCGACGACGAGGACTCCCACTCGCGAAGGAGCTCGCCCGCCCCGTCGTAACCGAGGATGGGCACGAAGGCGGAAACGATCATCGGGTCGGCGTCGACGAGCTCGCGGCACCGTTCCCTGTCGGCGACGATAGACCGCACGCAGCGCTCGAGGCACGCGGCCCCGCCCGCGAGGGCGCGAAGTGCGCCGAGCGAGGCGTCCGCGATCAGCGGAAGGAACTCGTTAATCTGGAGGCTCCCCGCCGAGGCCGCCGCCGCGACGAGTGAATCCTCCGCCTGGGCGCGCATCCCCGCCTGCATCGCGGCCTCGAGGAGGACGGGGTTAACCTTACCCGGCATCGCCGACGACCCGGCTTGGACCGGCTCAAGGGCGATCTCGCCGGTGTGCGAGAGGAAACGGAGGTCGCGCGCGGCCTTGACGAGGTCGCAGGCGAACGCCTTCGCGATGCCCGACGCCTCGACGATCGCGTCCGCGTTCGCGGTGGCGTCGACGAGGTTCTCCGCGCGCGCGAGCGGAAGCCCGGTGATCTCGCGGAGCCGGTCCGTCGCGCGGAAGATGTAGTCGCGCGGGGCGCCGAGCCCGGTTCCCACGGCGACCCCGCCGAGGTTCACCACGCGAAGCCGCTCCTCGCACTTGAACGCTCGCCACCGGTCGCGTGCGAATGCCTCGGCGAGGGCGCCGAACTCCGAGCCGAGCGTCAGGGGAACGGCCGTGCGGAGCTCGGTGCGGCCGACGGTAACGATCGCGGCGAACTCCCGCTCCTTCGCCTGGAAGGCTGACTGAAGGCCCTCCGCGCGCGAGGCGAGCTCGCGGAAGGCGTAGAGGAGGGCGACGCGGAGCGCCGTCGGGTAGGTGTCGTTCGTCGACTGATGGAGGTTGACGTGGTCAAGTGGATCGACGGCGACGCCACCGCCCTCGCTCGCGAGCGAGGCGATCACCTCGTTAAGGTTCATGTTCGTCGAGGTCCCCGCCCCGCCCTGAAGGGCGTCGACGGGAAACTGGTCGGCGTGCCCGCCGCGCGCGATCTCGTCGCACGCAACCTCGATCGCGTCCGCTATCCGCGAGTCGAGCCACCCCCCTTCCCTATTCGCCCGGGCGCACGCCTTCTTGACGAGGGCATAGGCGCGGACGAGCCCGGGGTCGACGGCCCTTCCCGCGACCGCGAAGTTCCGCCGAGCCCGCTCGGTATGCGCCCCCCACCGGGCGCCGTCGAGTATATCGATCTCGCCGAGGAAATCGCGCTCCCTCATCAGAAGTAAAGGTCCCGCTCGCCGCGAAGGATGCGCTCGCGCGCCTTCACCAGGTGCTCCCACATCGCCTCCGAGAAGTCGGCGGGCACGCGCGCGCGCACCTCCTTCATCTCGCGGTCGATGATCTCGTCGCCGATGCGCTTCGTCTCCGGGCTCGCGAAGTCCTCCAACCATTCCTGGAAGGTAAGCACGGCGTTCAGCTTGCAAAAGCAACCCTCGCGCCCCGAGCCGAGCGCGTCCATGATCTTCTTACCCGTGCGGCCGCAGCGGTATCCGGCGGTGCAGAATGAGACGATGTGCCCCATCTCGGCGAGCTCGCGGATAATCGCGTCGAGGCTTCGCGTGTCGCCGAGCATGAACTGCTGGTTCTCCTCGCGCTGCGTAGCAGCGCCCGCGGGGAAGTCGTCGGTATACGCGCCGATGCCGACGCGGGTATCCGCGTCGCGCTGGGTGCACATCTTGATGACGGATCGGATCATCTCCGGCTTCTCGCGATTGGTGACGATGAGCCCGGCGTACGGAATCGCGAGCCTAATGACGGCGATCAGGTAACGAAATTCGTCGTCGCTTACGCGATTGGTCACCCAGGAGAAGTCGGTATCGGCGGCGGGCTCGAGGCGGGGAACCGAGACGGTGTGCGGCCCGAGGCCGAACCTTCGCTCGAGGTCGCGCGCGTGCGCGACGAG
>JAKPSR010000333.1 GCA_029571425.1 Spirochaetota bacterium
CGAGGAACGCGAGCCCGCCGACGACCATCAGGGCGCAGAAAACCTGTCCCGTCGAGATGTTGAGAAGGGAGACGTTTAGGTAGGTCGGCGCCGTGGGGTCTCCCGCCGCGATCCGGTAGCCGAGGTCGGCGTCGGGTTGGCGGAAGTACTCGATGACGAATCGGACGAGCCCGTACCCGACGACGTAAACGCCGGTGAGGAATCCGTTGAAGGGCTTTCTCTTGCGGAACGCGAACCAAATAATCGCCCAGAGGACGATGCCCTCGAAAAGCGCCTCGTAGAGCTGGCTTGGGTGCCGCGGGAGGTTCACGGTCGCCGCGCCCTCGCGGATCACGATACCGACCTCGCGCGCGACTTGGTTGACCCATTCGAGCGTCGCGTCGAAGCGCGGGGCCGAGGGGAATACCATCCCGACGGGGCTCGTCGTTACGCGGCCGTAGAGCTCGCCATTGAGGAAGTTGCCGAGGCGGCCGAAGGTGTACCCGAGGGGAAGGGACGCGGCCATCGCGTCGCACCAGGCGAGGAAGGACCGTCGGTATCGGCGGCACCAGAGCACCATGCCCACGAGACCGCCGATGAAGCCGCCGTGGTACGACATTCCCTCGAGGCCGGTCCAGCGCATCTGGGCGTCGAAGGGCCAGAAGATGAGCCAGGGTCGCGCGATGTAGATGCCGGTCGGCTCGTAGACGAGCGTGGAGAAGACGCGTGCGCCGATAAGAAGGCCGGCGATTCCCCAGGTGAAGAAACTGACCATCTCGTCTTCCGTTGGCCCGGTCGATCGGCCCTCGGCGCGGGCGAGCTCGCCGAGGCGCGCCTGCCTGCGGAACAGAAGAAAGGCCGTCGCGAAGGCGACGAGGTACATCAGTCCGTACCAGCGGAGGAAGGGAAAGCCGGGGATGATCTCCGGCCTGATCCAATCGGGATAGGGGATGGCGAGCGGCATAGTGACTCCTTAACGCGCGGTCATTCCGCGATGGGCGAGCAGACGATCTGTCCCGCGATTTGGTCGAATATGAACACGACGTGCGACATCTGCTTTTTGACCTCGTAGTAACGGCCGTGGCTCTCCAGGATGACGCCGGGATACACCGTGTTCTGCACGCGGACGTGCGATATGATGTGGTTCTCGAACTGCTCCTTCAGCATGAAGACGCGGACCGCGAGCTTGTCGTTTTTCTTTAGGAGATCGAGCTTGCGGCGGCGCAGCTCGTGTATGCGCGGGTCGGATGCCGGTATCTTTTTCATCTCCGCGTCGATCGCGGCGACCGTTTCCTTGATCTTTCCGATCTCCTTCTCGCATACCTCGATCTGGTCGCTGACGAGGTAGCTCTGCCCGAACGAGACGACCGTGCGGATCGTCTTCGCGGAGCCGAGCTCGAATACCTCGATGCCCTGCGACGCGTGGACGCTTCCGCCGAGCAGCACGCCCGGGTTCCCGTTCATCACGAGGCGGGCGTTCGTCTTGACGACGCACTGGAAGCAGTAGTTGCCGATGACGATGTCCTTGCCGGCGAGCAGGCGCGCGTTCTCGGCGAAGCCGAGCCTGATTTCCTGGCGCGCCCAGACCGTTCCCCTTCCCGCGCCGCGGATGCCGCCTTCCATCGAGACGCTTCCGTCGGCCGACAGGAGGGCCATCTCGGCGTCGCCCTTAACCGCGAGATTGCCGCCCGCCTTGACGCTCCGTTCCTTGCGCACCGCGCCGGCGACCGAAAGGTCGCCGGGAAACGACACGTCGCCGGTCTTTTCATCGACGTCGCCCGAGACGGAGCGCGCGGTCGCGATCGAGAGCTTCCCTCCCGAGAGGGTGAGTTCGCCCGATGCGGCCGCGACCAGGACGGTGTTTCCCTCCGACTCGGCGCGGCGAATGGTCGCGTCGTGGTTTGGTATTGACGCGGGCGGCGCGCTCGACGCCGGGAGCGCCGTGCCGCGGACGTCGAAACCGTCTTCCCCGCCGGGGACGAGGCGGCCCGCGAGGATGCGCGCGTCGCGCGAGACGGGAACCGGGGCGCCGTCGACGGGCTCGTCGACGAGCCACTCGATCTTGATTCCTCCGGGCGGCGTGGGTCGCTTGCCCTTTTTCACGACGATGTCTACGGGGCCCGAGGCGGCCTTCGAGACGGCGTCCGCTATTCGGTCGGGGCCGACCCCGGTAATGCCCTTAGCCGTAAGGGCCGCGGTGACGAGCTCGGGCGAGAGTTGGACTCCGGCGCCCTCGCCGGGCGAGAGCGACAGGCGCGCTATCATTCCGTCGGGCGAGACAGTCGCCGTGACCGAGGCGTCCCGATACGGCACGACGCGGAGCTTGAGGGCGCCGTTTTTCTCCGCCGCGACGAGGACGCCGGAGGCGTCGGCGCGAATCCCGGCGGGACCGAGAGTGAGGTTCTCGACGAGCTGCACGAACGGGTCGTTTCCCGGCAAGCCGGGGATTTCCTTGCCGTATACGTCGACGCCCGGCGAGCCAAGCTCGGCGGGGGAGAGCCCGTAGACGATCTGCCCCTTCTCGACCGAGGCGAGACCCGTCGCGTCGGCAAGCGGCAACTCGGCGTCGGCGACGCCAGGGCCAGTCGAGCGAAGGTGGCGCGAGAGATGGTCGACGACGCGCGCGCGGTCGGTTCCCTCAAGCCACGCGACTTGCGGCACGAGCTCGCGGTTCTTTCCCCTGCCGGGGGGCGTTCCCTCGGCTATGACCA
>JAKPSR010000338.1 GCA_029571425.1 Spirochaetota bacterium
TCCTCCACGGGGTCTCGAAGGGATTCCAGGACGCCGCGTTCGCGTCGTTCAGCCGCCGCCGCTCGACGGTCCGCGCGGATATTGCGCAGACCTTCGCCGCCAACGCCGACGAGGACCCGAAGGCCGGCGATCCCGCCGGGCGCGTGTCCTACCTCGACATGCTGAACGAGGAGCCTTCCGCTCCCGCCGTGACCGCTCCCTCGAGGGCGCCCGCACGCAAGCCCGCCGCCCCCGCGAAGAAGGCCAAGGCCGGCGTCGTTGACGCCGGGCGAAATCGGTCGAGGAGCGCGAGCCGCTCGTCTTCCGCCTCGAAATCGAGGAAGGGCCTGAGACAAATCTAACGAAGGGCAGATTCCCCTCGTGAAAGGAACCCCCGATAAACAGGCACCAACTGTTTTCGGGGGTTTTTTTCTGGAGAAACCGCGAAAATAGGGTATACTACAACGGAACGAAAGAGGAGGAGACGATGGTAGAGCCGTCCAATTTTTATTCCCGACTAGCGACTCGCGAGGGCTTTAACGCCTCGGTCCGACATATCAATACGACCCTGGATCTCTTGGACTCGTGCGGTTCGAGGAAGAACCTCGCCGACGAGGTGAATCGCCTGCTCGTCGCGAAAGAGATCGAACAGGATGAGGTGCAGTCCTCCATTCATATGCTGCTCGTCGAGAAGTGGAAGTATCGCGTCCTGTCGCGAAACCTCGCGTCGGTCACCGCGCACGCGGAGCTTGTCCCCGTTGAGGCGGCGCGCTGGAAGGCGGTCGACCTCGTGGTCGCCTATCACCACCCCGACCTCGGATTCGTCGTGTTCAACCCGAAGAATCCTAGTTCGGCCCCGCTCATCGCCGATTTTCGCAAGAGCGAGCTCGTCGTACTGTATGCGGGCAACCCCTCGACGCCGATATCCGACTCACTCGCCAACGAGGCGTTAGGGTTGCTTCTCGCCGCCATCGAGGCTCGCCCCGCGAAGGCCTCGGCCGCCATGCTCCGCGGCCCGTTCTCCTTCGTGCCCCCGCGCAAGCCCACGAGCGCCGCGCCCGCTCGGAAAGCGCCTAAGGCGGCGCCAAAGCAGGCCGCGACGACTGGCGCCGCTACGGCATCGGCTAAACCTGACTATCTTGTCCCGCATCCCCAGACGATAGCCTCCTCTGGCCCGTCGAAGATGTCCGCGCGCGTTTCCGTCAGCGTCACGAACGAGCTCTTCCATAATGGGAACGTTGAGGCGTGGAAGCGCATTATCCGAGCTTATAACGCGAAGTACCCGACCCTTCAGGTCATCGTGTACTACGACGGCGAGCGCATCGCCGATATCAACACCCTGTTTAAGTGGGGCAAGGTAAAGCACGGCAGCTGCATCCAGTTCGCCGTCGCCGGGGACAATATCCAGGACCTCGCCAAGCTCTCGCGGTACTTCCGCCAGGGCGCGAGCCCCCAGTTCGAGGCCTTCCTTCGCGGTTCGCCCGACACCGTCTTGAATCTTTTCTAGGAGAACGAAGATGAACGCCAAAAACGCCATTCACTATTTTAGCCAGAGAGAGACGGTAGCCAAGGGCGTCGATAAGGGGCTCCTCGGCATTCGCGGGCGGCAGGCGAACGAGTTCGCCGAACTCGGGCTTCCGATCCTGCCGGGCGTCATCATCGACGCGACCCTCGCCCCCGAGCTTCAGGACGAGCCGGTGGGCGACCTCATGATCCCCTACCTGCAGAAATTCAGCCAATTCGTCGGGAAGTCGTACGGCAACGAGGAAAACCCCCTGCTCGTGAAGCTCGTCATCTCCCCGAACCTCGCGGTCGCCAACTACCCGACCCTCCATAACTTCGGCCTTACCCGCGCGACGATCGGCGGATTCGAGAAATGGGTCGGCGCTAATTTCGCCGCCCACGAGGTTCTTTTCCTCTTGAAGGGCATCCTGACGATCGAGCGCCAGTGCGCGGAGCTCGAGAAGGATGCGACTCGCGAGATGGGCCTCGCCGCCGCCCTCACCGAGATCGGTGAGGCGCTCAAGAGCGATAAGCCAGCCCTTTCCGGCGCCGAGATCATGGATAAGTACGCGCCCCTCCTCCCAGACGGCTTCTTCGTGAACGCCAAGAACCAGCTCGAGATATCCCTCGCCGAGATCGGCCGCCTGCTCAAGCTCGACGATCAGAACGACTCGGACACCGCCGTGATGATCCAGCCGATGGTCTATGGCAATTACGGGAAGGGTTCCTGCTCGGGCACCTTCTTCAGCCGGAACATCGTCAGCGGCGAAAAAAAGCTTCAGGGCAAGTTCTTCGAGGAGAAGTTCGACGACCTCAACGCGACCGGCAAGGACATCAACCAGATCAACCCGGTCTACTTAAAGAAGCTTCAGCAGATCGCCTGGATGCTCGAGGACGACAGCAAGGAAATCCGCCAGGTCCGCTTCACGATCGAGAAGGGTACTCTCTGGCTCATCGAGCAGAAGTCGGTCGAGTCCAAGAGCACGATCTCCCTGATACAGCTTCTGCTCGACCTCTATAAGCGCAAGGTGGTCGACGCCGCCTACGTCGTTAAGACCGTAAAGCCCGGGCTCTTGAACGAGATCCTACATCCGGTCATCGACGTGATGAGCGTCCGCGAGCTGCCGAAGAGCGCGGGCGGGATCGCGGGTGCCCCCGGCGCCGCCGTCGGCCGGGTATACTTCTCGGCCGACTCCCTGATCGACGCCCAGCGCGTCGCGCGGCAAAACGGCGAGGACACCCGCTGCATTCTGCTGATGCCGGCGACCTACGCGGGCGACGTCAAGGGAATCGAGGCCGCGACCGGCGTCCTCTCGAACGAGGGCGGCTACTCCGCCCACGCCTCGGTCGTCGCGCGCCAGTACGGCAAGATTTCCCTCGTTCGCCCCGACATGGTCATTCGCGGGAAGAAGGCGACGGTAGGCGGGCTTACGGTCAACGAGGGCGACTACATCACCCTCAACGTGCCCTACTACGGCGAATCGACCGTCTTCCTCGGCAAGGCGAAGCTGATCGAGCCGGACCCGAAGACCTCGGGCCTGCTCGACTTCATCGCGCTGACCCGCTCGTTCGTGCAGGACTTCCACGTCCGCGCGAACGCCGACAGCCCGCGCGACGCGGAGCTCGCCCTCCAGTTCGGCGCCGAGGGCATCGGTCTGTGCCGGACCGAGCACATGTTCTTCAACGAGAAGCGCATCAACGTTTTCCGCGAGATGATACTGGCCGAGTCCGCGGCAGAGCGGCAGAAGGTTCTCGCCAAGCTTCAGCGGATGCAGACCGACGACTTCTACGGCATCTTCAAGGCGATGGCCGGG
>JAKPSR010000347.1 GCA_029571425.1 Spirochaetota bacterium
GCATGGCGTGGCTCGCCATCGTCGGGTGCTTCTCCGTCAACGGGGTCGCCGCCCTGCATACGGAGATCCTCAAGGAGAAGGAGCTCGCGGACTGGTACGAGCTCTACCCCGCGAAGTTCAATAACAAGACCAACGGGGTTACCCAGCGGCGCTGGCTTAGGAGCGCGAACCCGCGCCTTTCCGCGTTTATAACAGAGCGCGTCGGGCCGGGCTGGGAGAAGGACCTATCGAAGCTTCGCGCCCTCGAGGCGTTCGCGGACGACGCCGCGAGCCTCGACGAGTTCGCCCGGATCAAGCGGGAGAACAAGGTCGCGCTCGCCGCCTATCTCAAGGAGGCGCAGAACGTCTTCATCGACCCGGACTCCATTTTCGACGTCCAGATAAAGCGCCTTCACGAGTACAAGAGGCAGCTCCTCAACGTCCTCCACGTGATGAGCCTGTATAACCGCATCGTCGAGGACCCCTCGCTCGACATCGTGCCGCGCACCTTCCTCTTCGGCGCGAAGGCCGCGTCCGGCTACCGGCGCGCGAAGGCGATCATCAAGTTGATCAATTCCGTCGCGGACCGGGTGAACAACGACCACCGCGTCAAGGGGCGGCTTCGCGTCGTCTTCCTGGAGAACTACCGAGTCTCGCTCGCGGAAAAGGTCTTTCCCGCCGCCGACGTGTCCGAGCAGATATCGACCGCCGGGAAGGAGGCGTCGGGCACCGGTAACATGAAGTTCATGCTGAACGGTGCGGTCACGGTCGGTACCCTCGACGGGGCGAACATCGAGATCGTCGAGGAGGCGGGCGCGGATAACGCGTTCATATTCGGCCTTACCGCCGACGAGATACACCGCATCGACGCCGAGCATACCTACAACCCGCAGGAATTCCTCGCGCGCTGCCCGAGGCTCGCCCGCGTGCTCGACCAGCTCGTCGACGGCACGTACGCCCCCGCGTCCGATGGCGCGTTCCGCGAGCTCTACGACTCCCTGGTATACGGGGTCGAGGGCCAGCGGCCCGACGTGTATTACGTCCTCGCCGACTTCGAGGCGTACGAGCGCGCGCACGAGGGTATCGCCGCGGCCTACGCCGACGGGCGCCGATGGGCGCGAATGGCCATGCTGAACGTCGCGCGGTCGGGTAAGTTCAGCTCGGACCGCACGATCGAGGAATACGCACGGGATATTTGGAAAATCGGCCGCGTCGTGATACAATAGGCGCAAGGAGTTCCCATGAACAGAAAAAACCTAATAGTCGCCGTCTTTGCCCTGGTCGCCGTCTTCGCCGCCTCCGCCCAGGCCGCGCCGAAGAAGGTCCTTTCCGCCAAGGACGTGCAGACCTTCATCGATAATTACGAGGCCCTCTCGGCCGATCTCGACGCCCTTGAGGGCAAGTACGACGATCTCTTTACCCCCGAGGAGGGCTGCGATATCCCGACCGCGATGGCCGCCGTCCGTGCCGTGAAGGTTCCGGACGAGATGCGCGCGATCGTCAAGAAGCACGGGCTTGGGGACAACGGGTTCGAGAAGATCATCGTCATCGCCTATTCGGTCTCCTACGTCCAGCTGGAGAAGGGGATCGTCGAGTTGGAGGGGCAGGCCGCCGAGATGCCCGAGATGGCCGGATACCTCGACCAATATCGGCAGCAGCTCGCCGCGATGAAGTCGGGCATACACCCGGACGATCTCGAGACGGTGCGCAAGCGGGCCGATGACCTCGCGGCCATCCTCGGCTCTGAAGAGGGCGACGGCTCGGAAAACTAACGGTTTTCGCGTTGCGGGTGGACGCGCGTTCCCCCGCGATGTAATCGGCCGACCTGGGCGTGTCCCGGTCGGCCGTTTTTTTCGCTGAAATCGGCGTGAAGCCATGCTTCAGATTCTGTACAAAAACGATAAAACAGGTATAAAATGAGCTTTGTGAGAGCTATAAGTGCCAAAGATGGCACAAAGATTGCAAAGGCGTAATCTGATTTGCTCAATGAGGAGTAATGTTATGGCTAACGCGTACATTCAGGACGTCCTGGCCCAAGTAAAGGCCCGGAACGCCCACGAGACCGAATTCCTGCAGGCGGTCGCCGAAGTTCTCGATTCCCTGGAGCCGGCCGTCACCCAAATGCCGGAACTGCAGAAGAATTCGATCCTTGAGCGGATCGTCGAGCCCGAGCGCGTCATTATGTTCCGCGTTCCGTGGGTCAACGATGCCGGCAAGGTTTGCGTGAACCGCGGCTATCGCGTGCAGTTCAACAGCGCGATCGGTCCCTATAAGGGCGGTCTCCGCTTCCATCCCTCGGTTAACCTTTCCATCCTTAAGTTCCTCGGGTTCGAGCAGGTCTTCAAGAACAGCCTGACTACGCTCCCGATGGGCGGCGGCAAGGGCGGTTCCGACTTCGATCCCCACGGGAAGAGCGACGGCGAGGTTATGCGCTTCTGCCAGAGCTTCATGAGCGAGCTCTTCCGCCACATCGGCGCCGATACCGACGTGCCCGCGGGCGACATTGGCGTTGGCGGCCGCGAGATCGGCTTCATGTTTGGCCAGTACAAGAGGCTCACCAACGAGTTTACCGGCGTCCTTACCGGCAAGGGCCTCACCTGGGGCGGCTCCCTGATCCGTCCCGAGGCGACCGGCTACGGCTGCGTCTACTTCGCTGAGAACATGCTCGCGGTCAAGGGCGACGGCTTTAAGGGCAAAATCTGCGCCGTCTCCGGCTCGGGCAACGTCGCCCAGTACACCGTCGAGAAGCTGAACCAGCTCGGCGGCAAGGTGGTGACCCTCTCCGACTCCGACGGCTTCATCTACGACGCCGACGGCATCGACGCCGAGAAGCTCGCCTTCGTGATGGAGCTCAAGAACGTCAAGCGCGGCCGCATCAGCGAGTACGTCAAGAAGTACACAAAGGCGACCTACACCGCCGGCCAGCGGCCCTGGTCCGTCAAGTGCGACTGCGCGTTCCCGAGCGCGACCCAGAACGAGATCTCCGGCGCCGATGCGGAGACCCTCGTGAAGAACGGGTGCAAGCTCGTGGCGGAAGGGGCGAACATGCCCTCGACCCCCGAGGCGATCGAGGTCTTCCAGAAGAACAATATCCTCTACGCTCCCGGCAAGGCCTCGAACGCCGGCGGCGTCGCGACCTCCGGCCTCGAGATGAGCCAGAATTCCATGCGCCTCTCCTGGAGCCGCGACGAGGTCGACGCGAAGCTCAAGGGGATCATGAAGAGCATCCACGACAACGCCTACTCCGCCAGCAAGCGCTTCGGCGACGAGGGGAACTACGTCATGGGCGCGAACTGCGCCGGCTTCCTCAAGGTCGCCAACGCGATGCTCGCCCACGGCGTCGTGTAAATCGGTCGATCGTCGGATTCGAGCGCCCGGGCCCCTATGGGGTCCGGGCTTTTTTTTGCCCCGAGTCGTGGTATACTACCCAGGGCTGGGAGGCCGATGGGATGTACGAGGTAAAAGCCTTAAGCATCTGCAACCTCGACGAGGTCGTCGCTCTGTATCGCCGCAAGGTCGACGAGGACGCGTCGCGCGACCCGCGCGTTGGCCGCGCCGGCGTCGACGAGCGCGCCATCCGGAACCTGCTCCAATACCGCTTCGACATCGAGAACGACGTTTTCCTCGTGTCCTTCCTGCGCGATGACGCCGTCGGCTTCGTCGATAGCGTGCGGGCGCCGGGGGAAGGCATCGAGGCGTCCTGGTACGTTAA
This sequence comes from Spirochaetota bacterium, assembly GCA_029571425.1. Classification (GTDB taxonomy): domain Bacteria; phylum Spirochaetota; class Spirochaetia; order Treponematales; family Treponemataceae; genus Teretinema. Next base: position 3,692 of record JAKPSR010000347.1, read on the forward strand.
GGCGGCTTACCTCGTTCCCGAATGTCGGGACGATGGCCATTTCGAGGCGCTGATCCGCGTCCTCGAGCGCGAGGTCCGTCGCCGCGGCGTCGGGACCGTGTACGCGAACCGCTCGTCCGACGAGTCGGCGACCTCCCTGTGGGAAGCCGCCGGCTACGAGGCCGAGGGAGACCGATTGGTGAAGTCGCTGCGATAAGGAGGCCTTCGTGGAATTCAACATCAGTACGCCCGCCCTGCTTTTTTCGGCGATCACCCTATCGATGCTCGCCTACACGAACCGGTTTCTCGCGATCGCCAACCTCGTGCGCCAGCTTGTCGCGGTCTACCGCGAGTCGGGCGACGAGAACGTTCGTCGCCAGCTTTCCAATTTCCGGCTACGCCTCAAGCTCATCAAGTACACGCAGGTTTTCGCCGTCCTGAGCTTCATGCTCTGCGTCGCCTGCATGCTGTTGATCTTCGTTTCCCGCATAGTGGCCGCCGAGGTCCTATTCGCGCTGAGCCTCGTCTCGATGATCGTGTCCCTCGCGCTCTCGCTGTACGAGGTGTTCATCTCGATCGGCGCCCTGAAGCTTGAGCTCGACTTAATCGACGGTAAAGGCAATGGACCTCGCGCTCGTTGACGGACGGTTTTCCGTTTGCAAACTCGACCCCGAAATCGCGCCCGCGGCGCTGTTTGCTGATAGCGCGGCCCGCAGCGCGGCCCGCAGCGCGGCGCCGTGGTTCCTCGCGCGGACGGAGGATGAGCTCTCGCTCGTGTGCGAGGAAGGGCTCGTCCCGGCCGGCGCGCTGACCGTCGAGGGTCCCTGGTCCTGCTTTCGCGTCGTCGGGTCGCTCGATTTCTCCCTCGTCGGGATACTCGCCGAACTCACGGCCAATCTCGCCGGCGCGGGGGTCAGCGTCTTCGCGGTATCGACGTTCGACACGGATTACCTTTTAGTTCGGGAACGCGATCGTGAAGCCGCGGTCGCGGCCCTACGATCGGGAGGGCATCGGTTGCTCGGACTGGAGTAGGACGCCGGCGCTTAGGCCCGCGCGGGCGCATGAGCGAGGATGGCCGCCGCGCACGCCGGGACCTCGAGGCCGACGATGGCGACCCACTGGCGCACGAGCCGACGGCCCTTCGACGAGGCCCAATCGCGCTCGACGTCCCGATGGCAACGGTCGCCCGAGCCGGCGCGCGCGTGGTGGCAGTGGCGGCACTCGATCGGCTGGAGATCCGTGCCATGGAGGGAGCATCGTCCGAGCGCGAGGAAGGTGCACCCGCCGCCCGCAGCCGCTCGCGTCGCGATGAGTCCCTCGTTCCCGCGGAACGCGGGCGAGAGAACGCCAAGGTCGAGCTCGGGGGATATCTCGAGCATCATTCGTCGCGCGAGGCCCCGATCGATCGCGGCGCGCGCCTCGGACACGAGCCACCAACCGGGCCGCGCGCAGAATGAGACGCAAGTCGGGCACGAGCAGGGCGCCGATGGGGGATATCGCGCGTATAGAGGATGCCTCCGCTCGTTGGTCCTTGGTTCCATGGCGCCAGTCTATCGCTGGCATGCGAGATGCGGATATAGTGAGGAATCATCATTTTTATGGACCGAAAATTTCGCGAACTCGCCGAGAGATACCGCACCGCTCGCGCCGAGATACGCTGCCGCGTCGAGGACGCGGACTACGCCGCGGTCGAGGCGAGGCTCCCGTACCTCCGCGAGATGGCCCGCATCGGGAACCGCTCGGTCTCCCTGTACGACGCGAACCGCGACCGGTTTATCCTCAAGGAGGATCGGCACGTCGAGCTGCTCGGCTACGACCCTTCGGAGGTCGACGTCAACGACGTCACGCGGTATCACGAGATGGTGCATCCCGACGATCGCGCCGCGCTGTACGACAGCGAGCTCCGGATGCGCGACTACGTCCGAGCCCAGCCTCCCGAGCGCAAGAAGGACTTTAAGCTCGTCTATGATTACCGCGTCAGGCGCAAGGACGGCGACTACGCCCGCTTCCTCCACCAGATGATGGTCTTTGAGCTCGACGGCGACGGGAACGCCTGGCTCCTTCTCGTCCTCTCCGACGTTCTCGCCGAGCGCGCCCGAGACGAGCCTGCGCGGCGGCTACTCGTCGACGCGCGAACCTCGCGGGTATGCCTTTTCGGCGAGGAGCTCGGCGTTCGCTCCCGCCTCCTCTCCGCGCGTGAGACCGAGGTGCTCGGCCTCCTCGCCGAGGGGATGGACAGCGCGGAGGTCGCGGACACGCTCCGAGTCAGCGTCAGCACGGTCAATAACCACCGTCAGCACATCTTGGCGAAGACGCGGGCGCGAAACCTGGCGCAGGCGTTGAATTACGCGCGGTGCGTCGGCTTGGTCTGAGCGGGTCGGCCGGCGCGTTGTCCGTCGACGGCAGGCGAATCCCGTGATAGACTGGTTTCTGGCGCCGCGCGACGCGGAGCATGGAGGTGAGACCATGGGAGACGCGACGATGGTCGTCGAGACGGCCGCGAAGGTCGCGGGAGCGGCGACGACCGCGCTCGACTTCTTCGACTCGATCTACGAGCGGGTAGAGCGCGTCCGCGCCCGTCGCCTGAGCGCGAGGAATTACCTTCGCGCCTATTACTTCGAGGTCGTGAACAACCTCGAGCTCCTCGCCGTCGTGAACGCGAAAAGGCTCAGCACGCTTCCCGTCAATTCGCCCGTATTCCGAGGACTTATCGATCGGGTGGAGACGCAGGTCGGTGCGACGATCGTGTTCTCGGACGAGATCGACCCAGCCTCCGAGCTCTTCGCCCTTCTCGGGAAGAAGGGGCGCATGGAGAACAAGCGGCGCATGCTCGATACATTCCAAAAGGGCGTCGACGCCCGGTACGCGGGAAAGGTTCTGTACGAGAACGTCCTGCAGGCGATATCCTTCACCGTGGTCAAGACCGAAATACTCCGCCGGCTCTCGCGCTTCAGCGATGGGGAGCTCGATTGCCTAAACCAAATCCTCCTCGAGCGCCGGGTCACGAACATCAGGGAACGGTTCTCGATGATCAAGTCGAAGCTCGATGAGTTGGAAGGGATCAGGGAGATAAGCCGATAGAGATGGGCGCGATCGAGATTCGGGTAACGGGCAGGGTTCAGGGCGTCGGGTTCCGCGCGTGGGCGGCTTCTCGGGCGCGGGCCTTTCGGCTTACAGGTTGGGTACGAAACGCCGAGGACGGGTCCGTCGAGATACACGCCGAGGGCCCCGACGACTCGCTCGAGCGCTTTCTCGGCGCCTTGCGTGAGGGCAGCCCCTATTCGTCGGTCGACGGGGTCGTCTCTCGCCGCGTCGACGCGCGAGGCTATCGGGGATTCGATATCGCGTACTGACCGGCGCTAGATGTCGTCGCCGAACTCGACCTCGGTGGCGGCGGTGCCGATCGCGACGAGCTCGCGGTGAAGCCTTTCCTCGAAGAACTCGGGAAGATCGCTGAAGCTGACCCCGTAGACGTAGCCGCGCCGCGCGCGCTTCACCCAGGATATGCGTCCGACCGCGTTGACCGGTTCCTTCGCCTTGTCGATGTCGGTGAACCGAATCGAGACCTCCGCGTCTATCCCGAACTTCTCGGCGCAGGCGAACTGCACCCCGCCGAGCGAGACGTTCTGCGTCAGGACGCTCGCGACTGGTCCTTCCGGCGATGGGGACTCGTTCTTTGCCCCGGGCATCACCTCGATGGTCCATGCGCGCGGGTAGCGGCCGTAGCGCCGGCGCTCCGGGTCCGCGAGCGTGATGCGGTCCTTTCCGGCGAACTTCGATTGGTATAGGGCGCGGTCGGCCGCGCGGACCAGCATCGGTATGTCCTTCGCCGACTCGGGGTAGGTGGCGACGCCGCCGGAGAAGGTGACCCCCTCCTCGCCGAACAGGGCGTTCGACTTGGCGCCCGCCCTGATGCGCTCGGCGAGGGCCATCGCGCCCCGCGCGTCCGTTTCCGGCAGTATGATCAGGAACTCCTCGCCGCCGTAGCGGCAGACGGCGTCTTCCTCGCGCACGCAGGCCTTCAGGTAGCGCGTCAGCTCCTTGAGCACCCGGTCCCCGTATTGATGGCCCTTCGTGTCGTTAATCGACTTGAAGTCGTCGAGATCGACGAGGAGGATTGAGAGCTCCTTCTCGTAGCGCTCGCAGCGGTTGAATTCCTTACGGAGCGCGATATCGAGGTAGCGGCGGTTGAACGCGCCGGTAAGGCCGTCGATCATGGCGAGCCGCTCGGTTTGCTTAAAGACGTGTATCTCGACGAGCATCGGCGCGTTGAGCATCGGGTTGACGTTCGTGAAGTAGTCGACGATCGCGAGGTGGATGCCGACGGGGCGGCCAAGTTTTGATCGTAAAGAACCAGAGTTCTCGACGATACGCGCCCAGTGCCGGAGAGCCTCTTCCTCGGAAAAATCAAGATGAACGAAGGTTTCGAGGAGGCTTGAAAAGAAACCCGGAAGGGGGGTCCGTTCGGACTCGAGTTCCTCAATGTACGAGCGATAATAGTCGGCATCTGCGCCACGTTCCTCCGCGATGAGCGCGAGGACGCTCGCCCGCAGACGGTCGGTTTCGACGTTCTCCATGATTACCTTCCCACCAGTAAACTTTTGAAAAAGTATACCATGGGGTTTCGAAGGCTGTCGAGAAAGGTTTTTCCTTTTTTTACCGTTACGCGCCGGTCGTTTTCTCCAGAATCCCCATTAGTTCGTCGATCTTTTTCTGCCTATCCGTTTCCGTGCCCGTCCGTAGACTTTCGGTTACGCAGTGCCCCAGGTGGGCGCGAAGGATGCCGGCGTTCGCCTTACGGAGGATGGCTATGGTCGCGAGGAGCTGGTTCGATATGTCCACGCAGTACCGATCGTCCTCGATCATGCCGACGATCCCGTCGAGCTGGCCCCGCGCCGTCTTGAGGAGGCGCAGGGTCTTGTCGCGGTCAGCCTTCATTTGACAACCTCGTATCCCGCGTCGATGACCGCCCGCTCGAGGGCCTCGTCGCTTACCGACTCGGGCGCCTCGATCGTGGCCGTCTTCGCGGCGAGGTCGACGGTCGCCTTGACTCCGGGCATCGCAGCGAGCGCCCGCTCGACCCTGCCGGCGCAATGCTGGCAGCTCATTCCCTCGATGCGCAGTGTTCGTTTCATCGTTCGTTCTCCTTTGTCCTCTTGTTGCTTCGTTGACCCGTGGACGCTCGAGCGCGCGACGCTCGGCTTGAAGAAGCCGAGACGCAGCGCGTTAAGGACGACGGATATTGAGCTCATGCTCATCGCGGCGGCCGCCACCATTGGGCTTAGCCTAAGGCCAAGCGCGGCGTACAGCGCGCCCGCGGCGATGGGTATGCCGAGTACGTTGTATATAAGCGCCCAGAAAAGGTTTTCCCGGACGTTCCTGATAACCGCGCGGCCGAGGCGAAGGGCCGTTACCGCGTCGCGGAGGTCGCTCCGCACGAGGACGATATCGGCCGAGTCGATCGCCACGTCGGTTCCCGCGCCGATCGCGATCCCGACATCTGCGGTCGCGAGCGCGGGCGCGTCGTTGATACCGTCGCCGATCATGGCGACCCGCTTCCCCGACTCGCGCATTCGGCGAATCTCCGATGCCTTGCCGTCGGGTAGGAGTCCGGCAACGAAGGATTCTATGCCCGCTTCGCGCGCGATGGCGCGGGCGGTCGCGGGGTTATCCCCGGTCAGCATGGTGACCTCGACGCCGAGGCGGCGTAAGGCGACGACCGCCTCCGCGCTCCCTTTCTTTACGCGGTCAGCGGCGCCGATCACCCCGACGAGCCGGTCAGACTCGGCGACGAACAGAGGGGTCGCGCCCGATTCCGCGAGGCGGCGGGCCCCCGCCAATATCGCCGCGGCGCCGGGGTCGTCGTCCGACGCGGAGACCCCGCTTTCGCGCATGAACTCGAGACTGCCGGCAAGAACCGGCCGCTCGGCGACCGTTCCCGATATCCCTCGCCCGGCGAACGAGCGGAATGACTCTACCGGCATCGCCTCGAGTCCGCGGGACGCGGCGGCGCGCGCGATCGCCCCGGCGAGCGGATGGCTCGACTTCCGCTCGAGGGCGGCGGCTAGGGCGAGAACCTCGTCGGGACTCCGCCCGGGCAGGGGTACGATCTCGCCGACGGAGGGCGTCCCCTCGGTTACCGTGCCCGTCTTATCGAGGACGACCGCGTTGATTCGGTGCGCGGTCTCGAGCGCCTCGGCCGACTTTACCAGTATCCCGTTCCGCGCGCCGCGGCCGGTCCCGACCATGATGGCGGTGGGGGTCGCGAGCCCGAGGGCGCAGGGACAGGAGATCACGAGGACGGCGATGGCTGTCGAGAGCGCGAACTCGACCGTCGCGCCCGAGAATAGCCACGCGAAAAAGGTGAGGATCGCTATCGCTATGACGGTCGGCACGAAAAAGCGGCTAATGGTGTCGGCGAGGCGGGCGATCGGAGCCCGCGAGTTCGCCGCCTCCTCGACGAGGGATATGATGCGCTCGAGGGCGGTATCCTTCCCGACCCGCTCGGCGCGGAAGACGAATGAGCCTGAGAGGTTGATGCCCCCGCTCGTGACGCGAGAGCCTGGGCCCTTCGCGACGGGAACGCTTTCGCCGGTGAGGGCGGACTCGTCGACGGCCGACTCTCCCTCTACGACGGTCCCGTCGACGGGGATCGTCATCCCTTCCTTTACTACGACGAGATCGCCGACGGCGAGCGCGTCTACGGGAAGCTCGCGCTCCCTCCCATCCCGAAGGACGAGCGCCGTCTTCGGGGTAAGGTCGACCAATCGCGATATCGCGTCGGTCGTGCGTCCCTTGGCGCGCGCCTCGAGGTGCTTCCCGAGCGTGACCAGGGTAAGGATCGTGGCCGCCGACTCGAAGTAGAGGTCCATCGAGTATCTGCGCACGAGCTCGGCGTCGCCATGGCCGAGCCCGCGCCCGATCATGAAGATCGACGCGACGCCCCAGGCCATCGCCGCCGACGTGCCGACGGCGATGAGCGAATCCATGTTCGGGCCGCCGGTCGCGAGCGCGCGGAACCCATTCTTGAAGTACGAGCGGTTCGCGGCGAGGACGGGAAGCGACAGAAGGAACTGCGCGAAGGCGAAGGTCAGGGCGTTCTCGTTTCCGTGAAAGAAGGATGGCAAAGGCCACGCTAGCATGTGCCCCATCGCGAGATAGAACAGGGGGACGGTGAAGGCTGCGGAAAGGGCGAGGCGGCGGGCGGTCGATTGGGCGCCGCGCCGCGCATGGGAGTCAGCCGATTCCTGCGGCGCGGCGCTCGCGCCGTCGCTGACGGTCGCACCGTAGCCCGCGCGCTCGACCGCGCGCACGATGGCGCCCTCGTCGAGCTCGCCGTCCTCGAAGTCGACGGTCATTTGGTTCGCGAGAAGGCTTACCCGGGCGTCTTTGGCGCCTGTAAGGGCCGACACGGTCCGCTCTATACGGGCCGCGCAGGCCGAGCAGGTCATGCCTTGTATATTGAATTTCGTTCGCTTTGTCGTTCCCACGTTCGCTCCCATCCCGGGTCCATGTGTTACCCCACCCCCGGGGGGTGTCTATATAAATATATACCTTTTGAATTGGGGAGTCAAACGGGAAAGGCTGGTTGAATTCCCAGTGAGCAGGTCAGATTTCCTTCCGCCGTTGACTCGCCATCGCTTCGTCGCTATTATCCGAATAGCACGCCCGGGGAAAACGGAATGCGGTTTGAATCCGCAGCGGTCCCGCCACTGTATACGGGGATGAAAGCGACACACGCCATTGACCGCGCACGCGGCCGAGAAGGCTTCGCGAGTAAGCTGATCCGTGAGCCAGGAGACGATCCTCGGGAAGGCCCCTTCGGGGGCGGCCATGCCCGAGGAGGTACCCATGGCGTTACGTCGTCCTTTTTTCGGATATCTATTCATCTCAGTCGCCATCGCGCTCGCCTCCGGCGAGGAGCCGGACGCGGACGCACCGCTCGACTTCGTCGTTACGGCGAGTCGCGTCGCCGAGGACCCGACGCTCGCGAGCGCGACGGTTACCGTAGTCACTGCCGAGGATATAGCCGAATCGGGCAAGACATCGCTCGTCGACATCCTGAGCGAGGTGCCCGGCGTCTCCTTTCGCTCGTTCTCGGGTGAGGCGGAGGCACAGGTATCGATGCGCGGCTTCGGCGAGAATTCATTCGCTCGCGTCGTCGTCCTCGTCAACGGGCGCAGGCTCAATAACCCCGACATGAAGGGCATTAACTGGCTTTCGATCCCGCTGTCCGCGATCGAGCGCGTCGAGGTCCTTGATGGCCCATCGGGCGTTCTCTATGGGAACGGGGCGGTCGGCGGGGTGATTAACATCATCACCAAGGAGGCCGCGCGTCCCCTGTCGGTCATGGCGACTCTATCGGGCGGGACCCAATCGTCGCATCGCGTTCTCGGCGATTTCGGTATTGCCCGCGACCGGTGGAACGCGCGCGTGACGATCGACGACTCGGCCACTGATGGATGGCGCGACCGAAGCGCGTCGCGGGCGTCGAGCGCGACGGTTTCTCTCGGCGTTGACCCGACGGGCAACGTGGGGTTCACGTCTTCTCTCAATTTTACTGATAGCGCGTACGAGATGCCCGGTTCCCTTTCCGAGGCGGAGTGGGAGGACGATCCCCGTCAGGCGGTAAACCCGGCCGACGAGGCGCGCGAGCAAGAGCTCGCGGGGACATTTGGCGTTCGCTGGGAGCCGTTCTCCGCGTTTGAGATTGAGCTTCCAATCGGCGTCACGCGCAAGGATATCGAGGTTGATCAGGCGAGCTGGGGATCGTATACCGACCGACTCGTGACCCTCGCCTTCGCCCAGCCGAAGGCGACGTTGTCCCGAGCGATTGGCTCGGGATCAATTCGAGCCGTCGCTGGGATCGACGCCTCGTACGCGGCCCTCGACGTCGAAAGCTACGCCGACCTTGCGCGGACTATACCGTCAAACGCCTTCGAGATCTCGATGCGTACCCTTGGCGCGTACGTCGACGCTCGATGGCGCTTTTTGTTCCCCGTGACGATCGGCGCCGGGTTGCGTTACGATGCCGCCCGAATCGACGCGCGAAACGTCGACGAGACCGTCGACGAGACGAGACGGTGGGATGCATTCGTGTGGGATGTCTCCGTCGGCTACGTTCCAACCACGTTTCTTTCCGTTTACGCGAAATATAATACCCTATTCCGCTACCCGTCTACCGACGAGGTAACCTCGTTCTACGGGTTTGGCGGCGATTCCTTCAACGACGATCTTGAGAGCGAGTCTGGGTGGAACGCCGAGATCGGCGCCAAGCTGAGGCTCGGTCGCGTGTCGGCGTCAATTAACGCGTATTACCTCGCGATGCGCGACGAGATTGCCTACAACATGGTGAGTTTCCGAAACGAGAACATGGCCGAGACTCGGCGCCTCGGGGCGAACGCGAGCGTCGAGGCGGCTCCGTGTCGATATATCTCCGCGCGAGCTTCCTACTCATTCGTCGACGCGCGCTTCTCTGCGGGTGAGAATGACGGCAACCTCGTGCCGCTCGTGCCGGCGCACACCGTGAACGCCGCCGTGACGGTTTACGCGCCGGGTGGTTTTAGCCTTTCGCCCGACTTGTCCGTAGTCGGTTCTTGCCGTGCGGGGGGCGATGAGGCGAACGTGGCGGACGAGGTCGACGCGTATCTTCTTTGGGGGATGACGGCGCGGTTCGCGCCGCCGGCGGCCGATGGCGCGTTGACGTTCCGCCTTCGCGTCGAGAATCTCGCCGATACGCGGTATGTGCCCTACATTTATTACGGCGGGTATTATCCCGGCGCCGGAAGATCGGTGGAGGTCAGTGTTTCCTACGCGTACTGACGCGGACACGCGTCGCCTGTGCCTGGCGATCCTTCTCTCGGTCGCCTTCTATGCCCTTATCGCGGGGACGCTCGCCCTCTTGGTTTCGCTCGGGGTATCAGGCGCCGCGGCGTCGCGCCGCGTTCCTCGCTTCGGCTCCGTGTCCTTGACCCTTGACCGACGG
>JAKPSR010000349.1 GCA_029571425.1 Spirochaetota bacterium
TAGTCGACGGCGCCGGCCTTGAAACCTCGTACCTTATCCTCTATCTGGTTCAGGGCGGAGATGAAGATGACCGGGATGTCCGCGGTCGCGGGGCGCCTCTTAAGCTCGGCTATGGTCTCGAAGCCGTCCATGTCCGGCATCTTGATGTCGAGGAGGATGAGGTCGGGGCGCGCCTTCTCCGCGATCTGGATCGCCCGCTCCCCGCCCTTCGCCTGCAGGGGATAGAAGCCCTCCTCGACGAGGGTCTCCGAAAGGACCTTGAGGTTCTCCTCGATATCGTCGACGATCAGTATGCGGTTTTGTTGATTGTCTGCCATTTAGCCATTCTCCTTCTTTTTCTCGCGGGGCCTATCACCGCGCGGCGCGAAGCGCGGCGCGAAGCGCGTCGAGGGCGCGCGCGATCCCGGCCTCGTCGAATTCGCCCGCGTAGTAACGGAGGAGTCGCGCGAGGGCCGGCTGGCTCGCCTCGACGCCGGACGCGAGCTCGCGGACGGCGGTGAAGTCGTTTATCGTCGCCTTCTCGGCGAGCCGATCGATGAATCCCGCGCCGAGCGAGCGGGCCGCCGCGGCGAAGTCGACGGACGCGAAGTCGGGCGGCGCGTCCTGAGTGGGCTGGACGGTCTCGTACTCGAGCTCGACGCCCGTCCGGTCGCGGATCAGCTGGAAGAGGGCGGAGCGCTTGAAGGGCTTCGCGAGGAAGCCGGCGAAGCCGGATTCCAATATCTTCCGCTCGTCGTTGACGAAGGCGCTCGCGGTGAGCGCGAAGACCGGGATGCCGCGCGTCGCCTCGTCCTCCCGGATGAGGCGCATCGACTCGTACCCGTCCATCACCGGCATCTTGATGTCCATGAACACGAGGTCTGGCTTCCGCTCGCGGGCGAGCTCGTAGGCGACCTTCCCGTTCTCCGCCTCGATCGTCGCGAAGCCCGCGCCGCCGAGCATCTCCTTAAGGACGAGGCGGTTGAGCTCCTTGTCGTCGACGATCAGCGCGGTGACCTCGGTGCCCTTCTTCAGCGCGATGGCGACGGGGGCCTCGCCCGAGGCGGGGACAGGCTCGTCGGTCTCGGGTAGCTCGATCGCGAAGCTGAAGGTACTTCCCTTGCCGACCTCGCTCTGGACCGAGAGGGAGCCTCCCATCATCTGGACGTAGCGCGACGAGATCGCGAGTCCGAGTCCAGTGCCGCCCTCGTTGTCGGTGGTCGACGCCTGGGTGAAGGGCTGCATGATGAGCTCGAGCTCGCCCGACGGGATGCCCTTCCCCGAGTCGGTGACCGAGAAGCGGACCTTCCCCGCGTCCGGGCCGACGATGATGCCGATCCCGCCCTCGTCGGTGAACTTAACCGCGTTCCCGACGAGGTTGATCATCACCTGCCTGAGCTTGCCGAGGTCGCCGCGCACGGCGCGCGGGAGCTCGCCGGCGAGCTCGACGTAGAGGGTCAGTCCCGCCTTCTTGCAGCGGAGGGAGAACATCTCGCGGATGTCGTCGACGAATCGCGCGAGGTCGAAGACCGACTCGTGGAGGTCGACCTTTCCCGCCTCGATCTTGGAGATGTCGAGGATGTCGTTGATCAGCGAGAGGAGGTGCTCGCCGCTCCTCGAGACGATCCCTATCTTCTCGAGCTGCCCCTCGGTCAGGTTCTTGTCCGAGCCAAGGAGCTGCGTGAAGCCGAGCACGGCGTTG
>JAKPSR010000353.1 GCA_029571425.1 Spirochaetota bacterium
TTCGTCGAGTTCTTCGACCTTGACGAGGTGCAGCACGGCATCGGGGCGGCCGGCGACGACTCGGTCCTACGCTTCCTCGCCGACCGCAAGGTGCGGTGCAACGTCTGCCCGCAGAGCAACGTCATGCTCGGTGCCGTGCCGAGCCTCAAGGAACATCCAATCAAGAGGATGATGGACGCCGGGGTCCCCGTCACCGTGGGCACCGACGACCTTCTCTTCTTCGGCCACACCGTCAGCCGCCAGTTCTTCGACCTCGTCTCGTGCGGGGTGATCACCGAATCGGACGCCGACCGGCTCCTCGCCGAAGGGCTCTAACACCCGTCAATCCAGCGACTCCCAATATCAGTCCCGCTTCCGCGGGCGCAGGTGAATCATCAACAGCATCACGTCGCTCGGCCGCAGGCCGGGTATCCGCGCGGCCTGCGCGAGCGTCGCCGGGCGTATCGCGCAGAGCTTGGCGCGCGACTCCGCCGAGATCGCCGTCAGCGCGCCGTAGTCGAAGTCGCGGGGAATGCGCTGCCCCTCCATCTTCCGCAACTTCTCGATCCGCTGGTCTTGCGCCTCAATGTAGTGGGCGTACCGAATCTCGAGCTCGGCCGCGTGCCTGATCGCGGGCGGGAACGAGGCGAAGCGAGGGTCGAGCGCGAGGACGGAGTCGAGGGGAACGAGCGGGTCGCGTAGGGCGTCGGCGCAGGTCTCGCCGACGTGCTTCGACAGACCCGGATCAGCCTCGGCATCCGAGGTTCGGACGCGGCGGGATTCCCACAGCGAGACGAGCTCGGTGCGCTGCCCGACGCGGGCGCGGACCCGCTCGACGGCCTCCGCGCCCTGCAGGCCGACCGCGCGGGCACGCTCGGTCAGCCGCTCGTCGGCGGTGTCGTGCCTGAGCCTAAGCCGATGCTCGGCCCGCGCGGTGAACATCCGATACGGTTCCTTCGTGCCCACGGTCACGAGGTCGTCGATCATCACGCCGATGTACGCCTCTGCGCGCGAGAGCGTGAAGGGTTCGTACGTGCCCTCGCCCCTGAGCGACCGCGCGAGGAGGGCCGCGTTGATCCCGGCGACGATCCCCTGCCCGCCCGCCTCCTCGTAGCCGGAGGTCCCGTTCACCTGCCCCGCCGAGAAGAGACCACGCACGCGCTTCGTCTCCAACGTCGGGTAGAGCTGGGTCGGGTCGATGTAGTCGTACTCGACGGCGTAGGAGGGTCGGGTCACGATGGCATCCGCGAGGCCAGGTATGGTCCGCATGAACTCGTCCTGCACCTCCTCGGGAAGTGACGAGGAAAGCCCGTTGATGTACAGCTCCTCCGACTCGAGCCCCTCGGGCTCGATGAAGAGCTGGTGCCGCTCGCGCTCGGCGAAGCGCACCACCTTGTCCTCGATCGACGGGCAGTAGCGCGGCCCGACCCCCTCGATCTTGCCCGAGTACAGGGGCGAGCGATGGATGTTCTCGCGGATGACGCGATGGGTCTCCGCGTTCGTGTAGGTCAGGAAACAGGGAACCGATGGCCGGTCGACGGTATCGCGCGAGAACGAGAAGGGCATCGGCTCGCCGTCGCCGTCCTGCCTCTCCATCGCGGAGAAGTCGACCGAGTGGCGCAGGATGCGGGGCGGGGTCCCCGTCTTTAGCCGTCCCACGGTAAACCCGAGCGAGCGGAGGTTAGCCCCGAGGCCGATCGCTGCCTGCTCGCCGAGCCTTCCCTCGCGCGCCTCGTACTCGCCGATGAATATCTTCCCCTCCATGAAAGTGCCCGTCGTCAGAACGACGGAACGCGCGAAGAGTACCCTACCCCGGCCAGTCCGCACCCCGCGAACCGCCTCGCCCTCGACCTCGATGCCGACGACGGTGTCCTGCCTAAGGTGGAGCTTAGGCTCGAGCTCAAGCGCGTGCTTGGCGAGAAGCGAGTAGCGGAACTTATCGGCTTGGACGCGCGGCGCCTGCACCGCCGGACCGCGGCTCCGGTTCAGCAGTCGATATTGGATCATCGTCTCGTCCGCAAGGCGACCCATCTGGCCGCCGAGGGCGTCGATCTCGCGAACGATGTTGCCCTTCGAGATGCCGCCGATCGAGGGGTTGCAGGAGAGTCGGCCCACGCTGTCGAGCGTTTGCGTGACGATCAGGGTATCGAGGCCCATCCGGGCCGAGGCGAGCGCGGCCTCGATGCCCGCGTGCCCGCCGCCTATCACGATTACGTCGTAGTCTGAGTATCGGAACGCCATGTCACGCGAAGTATACCCGCGCGGACGGTGCGAAAGCAATCACCCGAGCGAGACCCGACGACCGGCGAGCTCGGCGGCCTCCTCCTCGTCGTGTGTCACGTACACGGCGGCGTAGCCGATCTCGCGCTGGTATCCGGCGAGCTCCGCGCGAAGCCGGCGGCGAAGCGGGGCGTCGAGGGCGGCGAGCGGCTCGTCGAACAATACGAGCGCCGGACCGACCGCGAGGGCTCGCGCGAGCGCCACCCGCTGCGCCTCACCGCCCGAGAGGGTATCCACCCGGCGTTTCCCGAAGCCCGCGAGGGAGACGCGCTCGAGCCAAGCCGCCGCCTCGGCGCGCGCGGCGCGCCTCGACATGCCAGCGCTGACGAGCCCATAGCCGACGTTATCCTCCACGCTCAGGTGGGCGAAGAGGGCGCGGTCCTGAAAGACCATCCCGACGCCGCGCTTACCCGGCGCGAGACCTGTCGCGTCGACGCCGCCGATCAGCACCCTACCCTCGTCCGGCTCGACGAGCCCGGCGATGATGCGTAGCAACGTCGACTTACCCGAGCCCGAGGGGCCAACGAGGGCAACGGCTTCGCCGGGGGCGACCTCGAAACTTGCCTCGACGACGCGATCTGGCCAACGCTTGACGATCCCGTCCACGATGAGATGCGCGCTCATGAGACGCTCCTTTTCCTCTCCGCGTCCTGGAAGAGGAACACCGAAGCCGAAAGCAGGGCAACGACCGTCGCGGCGGCCGAGGCCTCGGCAAAACGATAGGAACCCGCGAGGCGGAAGAGCAGAAGGGACAGGGTCTCGAGCCCGTCGATCGAGAGGACGAGAGGAAGGGACGCCTCGCCGGCCGATATCGCGAAGACGAGGGCGGCGCCCGAGAGGAGCGACCGCGAGGTCGCGGGCAAGAGGACCCGAATCGCCGCGTCTGCCCTGCCCCGCGAGCACACGAGGGCCACCTCGACGACGGGACGCGGAACCCGGTCGACGGCGGCGCGCGCCTGCGCCCACGCGAAGGGCCACGCGAGCGCCGACTGCGCGAGCACGAGCACGAGTATGTTTCCCCGGGGAACGAGAAGGGTCCATCCAAAGCCGAGAATCACGGAAGAGATAGCGAGGGGGAGGAGCGGGACCGCGCGATCGGCGAACGGGTGGGCAATCGTCGCGCGCGCGCGCGGCGGGCTGAGCGCCCCGGCCGCGACGAGGAAAAACCCGGCGGCCGTCGACAGGATCGCGGCGAACACGCCAACGAGGCACGTAGTTGCGAGGGCGGGGAGAAAACTAGGACGCGAGAGGAACCGGCCCCACGCGGCGAGCGAAAGCCCGGCGCCGTCCGAGCGCGCGAAGGAACGAACCACGACGGAGGCGAGCGGACCGACGAGGAAGACGCCGACCAGAAAAAGATATCCCGCCGCGCAGGCGCGCTCGGTCAAGCCTGAAAGTCGAGCGCGCGGAGGGCTGAGCGCCGCAGGGCCGATCTCATGTCCCACTCGGGCTTGGCTCGCCGCGTACAGAAGTACGACCGGCACCGCCGCCGCCACCTCCACGAGGGCGATAAGCCCCGCGCGCGCGAAATCGAGGTCGGAGCGCGCCGCCTGGTAGAGCTCGACCTCAAGGGTCGTGCCACCCGGCCCGCCAAGCAGCAGGATGATCACGAAGCTGAAGAAGCAATACAGGTACACGAGGGCCGCCGAGGAAAGAATCGACCCCGCGAGGCGAGGCAGGACCACGGTGCGAAACGCGCGAAATCGCGTTGCCCCCAAAACGAGTGCCGCCTCCGACTCCTCGCGCGGAACGCGCTCCCACGCGCGGGATATGGTCCTGAGCGCCACGGGAAAATTGTAGAATCCATGGGCGACCACGATGCCTGCGAGGGAATACAGGGCGCCGATCGGCGGCTCGCTGAGTCCGAACAAGCGCATCAACGCGTCGTTCACGACCCCGCTCCTCCCGAAGAAAAGGACGAAGGCAAGGGCCACGATAGCGGGAGGGACGCAAAGGGGAACGCCGGAAAGGGAAAGAAGGAACCGGCGCCCGCAAAAGTCGCGCCGGGCGACGAGCCACGCGCCGGGAAGACCAACCGCAAGGGCAAGGAGGGCGGAGAAAGCAGCCTCGACGACGGTAAAGCGCAGGGCACGAAGAATGCGGCCGTTAAGCGATGGAGCGCCTGTCGGCGTGGGAACGCCGGGCACGAAGGCGCGCGCGAGCCCGACGATGGAAGGAACGACGAAGGACGCAAGAACGGCAAGAAGGGCGACAAGCCCAAAGGCCGCGATAGCCGACTCGAACGCGGCGAATCGGCGCGACCTGCCGCGTCGCCCCCTATCGGGCAAGGAGATCGATGACGGCGTCAACGGCGGCTTGCGCCCGCTCGGCGTCGAGCGTCAGTGACTTTCCGGCCCGCGGCGCGGCGCGGTAGGAATCAGGCATCGGCACGGCCCGATTGACCGGGTACATCCATTGGGTCAGCGGAAGGATCGACTGCGCCTCCTCCGTCAGCATAAAGTCGACGAATCGCCGGGCGAGGTCCCGATGCCGCGACCCCTTCGCGATACCGACGCCCTCGATTTGGGCGACATGCCCCTCGGGGAAGATGAGGGCGCGGTACCGATCCGTCTTTTCCGTCTCAAGGTGATAGGCGGGACTCGTCGTATAGCTGATGACCAACGGAGCCTCCCCCGCCGTGAACAAGGCATACCCCGCGTCCCAGCCAGGCGCGAGGGTAAGGATGTTCGGGCGAAGGCGTTTCCAATAGTCGAGGTACCGATCCCCGTACACGGCGATCGTCCAGGCGAGGAAACCCGCGCCGGGCGTGCTCGTCCGCGGGTCCATCATCACCAGCTTCTTCGCGAACTCGGGGCTCGCGAGATCCTCCAGGCTTCGGGGGGCGCGAACGCCCGACTTCGCGTCATGGATGATCGCGAAGTATCCCCAATCGTAGGGGGTTAGGAGCCAGTCGTCGGCGAGACGAAGCTCGGCGGGAACGATGGCGTCGGCGCCGGCCGGCTTGTACGGCTCAAGAATTCCCTCGCGACGGGCGCGGGCAACGAGGTTATTGTCGATCCCGACGAGGACGTCGGCGACCGGCTTCCCCCGCTCAAGGATGGCGCGCGACAGGACTTGGCCCGCGTCCCCGCAGGAAACGAGGCGGACCCGGCATCCAGTCAGGCGCTCAAAACGACGCGCAAGCTCAGGGCCCGGACCCCAGTCCGCGACGAAGGAGTCGTACGCGTAGACGACCAACTCCTCAGAGCCCTTGGACGACTGGGCCACGAGGGCCCCGCATAGCGCGACACCGCAAATTAATCGGAACAAAAGATGGCGCATCTCTCCCTCCGCCGGCATTACCCGGATACAGGTTGGCGGGCCCGTGCGAACCCGCGCGTAAGGGTATGATCTCAGACCCGGGCCGACGCCGTTCGCGCCGCGCGGGACACCCCCGATACGAAAGGGATACTAGCCCAGCCGGGGCGAAAAAGCAAGCGGAGATAAAAAAAGCCCGTCGGCTTCGACGGGCTTTCGGTAGCTTTGCGTAGTCTTAGCGGGCGTACTCGACGATCCGGGTTTCCCGAATCAGGGTAACGCGGATGCGCCCCGGATACCGGAGATCGGTCTCGATCTTCTTCGCGATCTCGCGGCCCAAGTCCTTGACGTCCGGGTCCGGAATCTTCTCGTTGTTGACGATGACCCGAAGCTCGCGGCCAGCCTGGATCGCGTAGGCCTTCTCGACCCCCTCGAAACTCTCGGCGATCGCCTCGAGGTTCTCCAGTCGCTTCACGTAATTGTCGATCGTCTCGCGCCGGGCACCCGGGCGGGCGGCAGAGATCGCGTCGGCGATCTGGACCAGCACCGACTCGATGCAGGACGGCTCGACGTCGTTGTGGTGGCTCCCGATCGCGTTGATGATCCGAGGGTCCTCGTTCATCTTGCGCGCGAGCTCCATGCCCACCTCGGCGTGGTTCTGGTCGGAATCGTTCTCCGCCCCCTTGCCGATATCGTGGAGCAGGGCCCCGCGCTTCGCGATCTCCCGGTTCGCCCCAATCTCGGCGGCGAGCATCCCGGCGATAATGGCGACCTCGCGGGAGTGGTTAAGCACGTTCTGCCCGTAACTCGTGCGGAAGTAGAGCCGGCCGAGGGCGCGAACACCCTCCTGGCTCATGTTGTGTATGCCGAGGTCGAAGAGGACCTTTTCGCCCTCCTCGTAGATCTTCTGGGAAACCTCGCGGGTAACCTTCTGGACGATCTCCTCGATCCGGGCCGGGTGTATGCGCCCGTCCAGGATAAGCCGTTCGAGGGATACCTTCGCGATCTCCTTCCTGACAGGGTCGAAGCAGGAGATAACGACCGCTTCCGGGGTGTCGTCGATGATGACGTCGACCCCGGTAAGGGTTTCCAGGGTACGGATATTCCGTCCCTCGCGGCCGATGATCCGGCCCTTCATCTCGTCGCTCGGGAGGCTCACGGTCGTTACCGTGATGTCGCCGGTCGTCTCGGTCGCGATCCGCTGGATCGTGGACACGAGGACGTCCCGCGCCTTCTTCTCGGCCGTGACTTGGGCTTCTTGCTCGATCTTGTTGATCAACCCGAGGGCGTCGTGGCGGGCCTCGTTTTCGAGGTCCTTAATGATTAAGCCCTTGGCCTCGTCGGCGGTGAGCCCGGAGATACGCTCAAGCTCGGCGCGGTACCGCTCTTCCTCGCCTTGGAGGAATTTGTCCCGCTCCTCGAGCGCGGTCTCGCGCGCGACGAATTGCTCTTCCTGCTTATCCATCGCCTCGTTCCGCTTGTCGAGGGCTTCCTCTTTCAGCGTCAGTCGGCGTTCATAGCGCTGAAGCTCGCTTCTGCGCTCTCTGTTTTCCCGTTCCTGCTGGTTCCGTTCTCGAATTAGCTGTTCTTTAGCTTCTAGAAGAATTTCCTTCTTTTGGGCTTCTGCTTCCTTAATAGCATCCTGTATTACACGTTCAGCTCTTTGTTCAGACGCAGATAGTTGAAATCTGGCATACAGCCAGCGAATAGTCCATCCAAGAAACAACCCGGCAGCAGGCAGGACAACATACAATGCACTCATCATATGCTCCTTCCTTAATAAGCTGTATGGTTACTTTATCGGTAAAGACCCCACTTGTCAAGGAAAAGTTTGGACGGTTTACATCCGAAATTCCTCGCCCAGATAGACTTGTCGGGCGATTTCCGACTCCAAAATGCGGTCCCGGGAGCCTTCCTCGACAATAACGCCCTTATTTATGATGCAAGCGCGGTCAGTAATCTCAAGGGTATCCCGGACGTTATGGTCCGTAATCAGTATCCCGATCCCCTGGGACGCGAGTTTTTTGACGATTTCCTTGATATCGTGGACGGCGATCGGGTCAATCCCGGCGAACGGCTCGTCAAGCAGGAGAAACAGGGGTTCGATGGCGAGAGATCGGGCGATTTCGGTTCGCCGGCGCTCCCCGCCCGATAGGGTATAGGCGGCCTGTTTCCTATTCGCCTCGATACCGAACTCCACTAGCAGGGCTTCGAGCTTTTCCTTCTTTTGTTCCAGGCTAAGGTCCTCGCGGGTTTCCAAAATCGCCCAGATATTCTGCTCGACGGTGAGCTTTCGGAAGACAGAAGCTTCCTGCGGAAGGTAGGAAAGCCCGGCTCGGGCTCGCTGGTACATCGGAAGACGGGTCACGCAGAGGTCGTCGAGATAGATATCTCCCGCATCGGGGTGATAAAACCCGACAACCATGTAAAAGGTAGTCGTTTTTCCTGCCCCGTTTGGGCCAAGAAGCCCCAGTATCTCGCCCGATCTCATCGAGAAAAAGACGTCCTGAACGGCATGCTTTTTCCGAAAGTACTTATTTAGCCCCTCAACCCGCAAACTATGCTCGGTCATGGCCTTCCTCCCTGCCCCTCGGGCTTTTGCGCGGGTTGCGGTGCCGACGCCGGGGTTTCCGGCGCCGCCACGCCGGGCTGCTCAGGCGTCGCGGCAGGCGCGGCGCCCTCCTCTTTCGTGTCCTTTAGGTTCCCGCTAACCGTCCCCTCGAGGGTAATATGCTCGGTATCGAGGTTTACCGAGATGCGCTCGGCGCGAAACTCGTCCGGGCCGCGCAATACCTGAGGGGTCCCGGAAAGGTCGAGCAATGAAAGGGCCCGGCGATAGATGGCAAAGGCGGAGGTACAGCTAATATCCCGGCGGGTGAGCTTCACGTCGAGCTGTAGGAGGGCGATTTCGGTTTTTTGGCTGTACTGGATGATCCCGGCCGAGGCCTCGACCTCGTTCTGCGTGTCTTGGAGCTTCACGTTCCCCAGAAAGACGGCGACCTCAAGTTGGCGGTCGTAGCGCAGGGAATCGGCGGAGAAGGTATACCCCTTTTCCGAGTCGACGCCGCCTACCTTGCCGGTCGCCTCGACGATGCGGAAATCCTTCCCCGAAAGCTCGATCCGCTCGCCGGTGATCTCGAGCG
>JAKPSR010000372.1 GCA_029571425.1 Spirochaetota bacterium
CGGGGATCGGTACGACATCGACGTTGCCCTCCCGCTCGAGCTCGGCATGGGCGGCATCCTGGTCGACGGGGTCGAGGACGTGTATCGCCTTCCGGAGCTCCTCAGCGAAAGCTCATCGAGTCTATAAAGAGACGGGCGAACTCGCCCCGGTCCGCGAGCTCGACGGGACGGGCCGAACTCGCCCGCGCTAACAGCCCGCCCATCGCGGGGTCAGAGAGGAAGCGAACCGCTCCGGCGAGCGCGGCGTTTCCGAGCCTGACGACCTCGGCGCGCGGACTCGAAGGCAGCAAGCCGATCGCGCGGGCCGAGGAAACGTCCATCCAAGAGCCAAACCCGCCCGCGATGTAAATTCGCGAAATGTCGGAAGCGTCTACCCCAAGCTCTATCGCGAGAGTCTCGATGCCCGCGCGGACGGCGGCCTTCGCGAGCTGAAGCTCGCGAACGTCTGCCGCGGTAAGGCGTATCGGAAGCGAGGGGTCGAGCATGATGCCGGAGTCGGCGCACGCGGGGGCGAGGGAACCGTCGGGCGCGACGAGGCCAAGGGACAAGGACGCGGCAAGGAGATCGACGAGCGCCGAGCCGGTAAGCCCCGAAACGCCATCAACCGCAAGCGAGTTGGCGCTAGCCAACTCGCCCGGTATCCGTTCGTAGGCGAAACGCGAACCGACGACGCGGACCGAGGAGACGGCGCCCGGCACGCCGCCCGTCCCGGCGGACACGCGCCCACCCTCGAAAGCCGGTCCCATCGCGACTGACGCCGCGACGAGATCGCCGCCGGACGCGAGCGCCATCTCCCCGTTCGTCCCCAAGTCAAGATAGAGCTCGCTCCCCTTTCCCGACGGAAAACCGTAGGCCGCCATGCCGCCGACGAGGTCGCCGCCGAGGTAGGAGGACACGCCGGGAAGCACGGAGACGGGACAGTCGAGTCCGGAGGCGGGTAAGAGATCGGCCGAGGGGCGAACCTCGAGGTCGAGGGTTTCGGGCGCGAAGGGCGCGCGCGCGAGTCCGGCGACGGGCAAGGAAAGAAGAAGG
Source organism: Spirochaetota bacterium (assembly GCA_029571425.1). GTDB lineage: Bacteria > Spirochaetota > Spirochaetia > Treponematales > Treponemataceae > Teretinema. The sequence continues at coordinate 1,033 of JAKPSR010000372.1, forward strand.
TGAACCATCGCCGTGTTCGCGGCCACGGCAACGGCGGAAACGTCGCGAGGGCTCGCGCCCGCGCGCGAAAGAAGGTCCGCGACGCCAGACGCGATATCGGCGCGGGCAAGGCGCGCGAGCTCATCGAGGCTTCCGGCCTCGGCGGCGGAAAGGCGCGACACGACGTCGGCGCCGTACGCACGCTGCGAGTTAAGCCGCGATGAGACCGCGAGCACGCGACCGGTAAGCCGATCAACGAGGGCGAAGGCGAGCGTCGTCGTCCCAAGGTCGCAGGCCACGCCGAAGCCCGACAAAGAGCCCGTCGCGAAAGCGGGCAGGGGTTTGAACGCGTCTAGCGCGGAGAAAGCGGTCCCGGCAGAAAGCTCGGGGCCAAGCTCGACGTCGACAGGCCCAACCGGAAAGAGGGCGCAGGCAAGCTGCGTAACCCGTTCTGAATCGGGGCGCTGATCGCCGACCCCCGAAACATAGACGCGGCAGCGACCGCAAGAACCGGAACCGCCGCAGAGGGTGGCGGCAGGCGACACCGCGCCCGCCTCGCGCAAAAGATCGAGGAGGCTGCGTTTCCCGTCCCCGACGACGCGCACGCCGATCACGCCCTCGGCCCAACGGCGGCTCGCCGGGACCACTGGGACCAGGCGAAAAAGACGAAGGCGACGAGGACGGCGAAGGACAGCGCGACGAGGGGAAACCCAAGCACGGCGAAGGTATTGTAAAGGCCGTGAAGGCCGACGGCGGCGAGAAAGAACCTCGCCCCCGCGAGCCGCTCGGCAGAACGGGAACGCTCGAGAACGAAGGCGCCGGCGACGATGCCGGAGGCCGCGTGCAGGACGACGGCCGTGAGGAAGCGAACGAAGACCGAGCCGGGCGACCTAAGGGCGTACACCAGGGACTCGAATGCGGCGAAGGACAGGGCCGCGGTGAGGCCGGAGAGAAGGACGAACCGGTCGGCGGCGCGCGCAGCCCCCCTTCGGGCCACGAAGAAGACCGCGGCGAACTTGAGCGACTCCTCGACGAGGGCGGCGACCGCGAATGACCGAAAAAGAAGGCCTCCCGCGCCGGACAGATACATCGACCGCGAGGCGAGGACGAACTGAATGAGCGCGGCGGGGAGCACGGCCGCGAGGCCGAACGCGAGACACCGCAGGGCGCGCGAGGCGTCGTACTCGCCACGGCGAACGCAGAGAACGGCGACGGAGACGGCGGGCATGAAGCTCAAAAAAAGAAGAAAGGCAAGGTTCATAGCTTCAGAATACCGGCGCTTTCCCTTTAAAACAAGCGCTATTTCAGGTATAGTAAGGCGATGAAACATCGCCCCGTCGCCCTGACCGGCATGAAGCATACCGGCAAAACGACCATCGCGCGATTGCTCGCCGCGCGGCTCGGCGTGCCGTCATACGACACCGACGTCCTGATCGCGGAGCTTTCGGGAAAGACGCCGCGCGAACTCGCCGACGAAGGCGGGTCGGAACTCATGCATTCGTGGGAAACCCGCGCGATCGAGACGCTCCGCGACCGGCTCGCCGGCAGGCAGGCGGTCATCGCGACGGGGGGCGGCCTCGCCGACAACGCCGACGGTTTCGCGGTCCTCAAGAAACTGGCCGCATGCGTCTACCTCGATACCGATTTCGACACCCTCTACGATAGGATAGAGGCCTCCGCGCAAAGGGACGGGCGAATGCCCTCATTCCTCCGCGGTCCAAACCCACGCGCGGATTTCCGCGCGATCTTTGACCGCAGAACCAAGATCTATGCTACAATGTGTGATATTCGCGTCATCGCCGGGGGTAAGGGGCCGGCCGAGATCGCGAGCGAGATCTCGGAGTACCTAAGGCATGGCTAACGAGCGTATCTACATCGTCGAGGACGAGCGGATCATCGCGATCGACCTCCAGCGCCGCCTCGAGCGGCTCGGGTACGTCGTGTGCGGAAGCGCGAGCGACGCCGAAGAGGCCCTCGCGGGCATCCGTTCGACCAAACCCGACCTCATCCTGATGGACATCGTCCTTCCCGGCGCCGTTGACGGGATCGACGTCGCCGTCCAGGTGCGCCGCGAGCTCAACGTCCCCGTCATCTTCCTTTCCGCATACACGGACGCGCGCACGCTCGAGCGCGCGAAGGCGGCGAACCCGCTGGGGTATATCCTCAAGCCATTCAAGGAACGCGAGCTCGAGATGGCGCTCTTCAAAAGCATCGCGGACGAGCGGATCCGCGAGAAGGAACAGCTCTTCGCCGCCATCCTCAATTCCACGACCGACGCGATCCTCGTGACCGGGCTCGACACCGAGATACGGTTCCTCAACCCCGAGGCTGAGCAAATATTGGAAATATCCGACGCCGAGGCGCGGGACCAGCGGCTCACCGACCTCGCCACGTTCTCCGACATGGAATCCGGCGAGCCCGTCGTGATCCCCAGGCTCGCCGACGGCATGCAGCCGGTCAAGGCGCGCGGCGTCAGGCTGACGAACCGCAAGCAAAACTCCTTCGTCGTCGAAATGTCGATCACGCGCGAGGACTCGGACCCGCGCAAGCAGCCGAACGTGATCGTCAGCTTCAAGGACATCACGGCCCTGCACGCGGTCACCGACTCGCTGAAGTTCCAGACGAGCCACGATACCCTGACGGGCCTGCTCAACCGCAACGAGCTCGCCCTCAGGCTCAACGCGACGCTCGCTTCGCTGGCGAACCGCGAGGCGAAGGCGAGCCTCATCTACGTCGATATCGACCACTTCAAGGTCGTCAACGATTCGTGCGGCACCCAGGCGGGGGACCTCTTGATTAAGGAGACGGCCGTGCGCGTCCGCTCGCGAATGGCGGGGGGCGACTACGCTGCGCGCGTCGGGGGCGATGACTTCGCCTTCGTGCGCCACGAACGCCCCGCGAGGGACGGGTTACCGACCGCCATCGAGATCGCGAAGGAGATCGTCGACGCGGTCGCCGCGAGCCCCTTCTCGTGGAACGGAAAAAACTATCGCGTCACCGCGAGCGCGGCCGTCATCCCCCTCGACGCGGGTTTCCGCAACGAGCACGAGGCGATGATCGCCGCGGCCGAGACGCTCGCGGCGGCGCGCGACTCGGGAGGGAACCGGGTATTCGGCCTCGACGGGGACGGGCGAGCGACGAACCCGCGGGCGAGCGTCAGCGAATGGCTCGGGCGCATCCAGGATGCCCTGTCCGGCGACGGTTTTCGCCTCTATTACCAACCGATCCGGCCGCTTACCGACGAGCTCGCCCGGCCCAAGGTCGAGATACTGCTCCGCATGGCCGGCCCCGACGGAACGATCATCCCGCCGAGCGAGTTTATCCCCATCGCGGAGCGGTACAACATCATGCCGACGGTCGACCGCTGGGTGATCAGGAACGCCTTCGCCGCCTTCTCCCGACTCCGCGAGAAAGGCGACCCACTGAGCAACGCCATATTCTGCGTGAACCTCTCGGGCGCCTCGCTCCTTGACGGCGGGATCATCGGGTACATCATCGACGCCCTGGACGGCTACGCCATCCCGCCGGGGAGCGTTTGCCTCGAGGTAACCGAGACGAACGCGATTCTCAACCTCGAGGAGGCGTCTCGCTTCATCCGCATCCTACGCGAGCGCGGGTGCACCTTCGCGCTCGATGACTTCGGCTCGGGCTTCTCGTCCTTCAGCTATCTCAAGAACCTGCCCGTCGACTACCTAAAGATCGACGGCTGCTTCATCCGGAACATGGACCGAGACCCCGTCGACTACACGATGGTGCAGGCGATCGCGAGCATGTGCCGGGTTCTCGGGCTCAAGACGATCGGTGAGTTCGCGGAAAACGCGGATATCATCGAGAAGCTCAGGGACATCGGGGTCGACTACGCGCAGGGATACGGGATATCCAAGCCGCTGCCCCTTGAGCCGGACGTATAATAAGGATTAACCCCCAAGGCAGGTCCCGACGTCGCGCGCCGTGACGAGCATGCGATGGTCGATCGGAACGGTCTTTACCCTGTTCGCAACTTTCTCGAGCGGGACGCCGATCACCCGGTTATCGCGAAGCGCGACCATCTTCCCGTAGTCGCCCGATGCGAGCATCTCCGCCGCCGCGGTCCCGAACTGCGACGCGAGCACGCGGTCGTACGCGACGGGCGTGCCGCCGCGCTGGAGGTAGCCAAGGACGGTGACCCGCGACTCGAGCCCGGTCGCCCCCTCGATCTCGCGCGCGACGCGATAGCCGATCGATCCCGTCATCTGCTCGCGCTGCTTCTTGAACGCCTTCCGCTCGAGGCGCGCCTCCTCCACGGAAAGGGCACCCTCCGCGACGACGACGATCGAGAAGGTCTTCCCGCTCCGCGCGCGGTCCTCGAGATGGCGCGCGATGTTCTCGATGCTGTAGGGGATCTCCGGTATCAGAACGACGTCGCCGCCGCCGGCGATACCCGAATAGAGCGCGAGCCATCCGGCCTTATGCCCCATCAACTCGATCACCATGACGCGGTTATGGCTCGACGCGGTCGAGTGTAGCCGGTCTATCGCGTCGGTCGCGACGGTGAGGGCGGTATGGAAGCCGAAGGTGATGTCGGTCTCGACGATGTCGTTGTCGATCGTCTTGGGAAGCCCTATCACGTTGAGCCCTTCCTCGGCGAGCAGGTGGGCCGTCGTGTTCGTCCCGTTGCCGCCAAGGACGACGAGGCAGTCGAGCCCGTTCAGGCGGTAGTTTTCCTTTATCATGTCGACGGCGCCGCGCCCGTCGGGCGAGGACCATTCCTTGTCCTTGAAGGGCTTCTCGCGCGAGGTGCCGAGGATCGTCCCGCCGCGCGCGAGGATGCCGGAGAACTCGGCGGGGTGGAGCTCGCGGGCGCGGTTCTCTATGAGGCCGCGGTACCCGTGCTCGAACCCGATGACGCGCATCCCGTAGACGTCGATCGCCGCGCGGGCCACGCCGCGGATTGCCGCGTTGAGGCCGGGGGCGTCGCCTCCCGAGGTTAAGATCCCAAAGGTCCTCGTGACCGACTTCGGCATACCGTCTCCTTAGGCGCGAGGCGCCACCTCAGAGTACAATGCCTTCCTACCTTTTTCAACCGCAAGTTTTCTGGTATCCTCAAGGCCGATATGAGACCCACGCACCGCGCCCACCGCCTCGCGCTCGCCCTCGCGGCCGCGCTCCTTCCCTTGATCGCACGACCGATCGCCGTCTTCGCCGAGGAACCAAGCCTCGCGGGAACCACGGCCGGCCTATACCGCCTCGAGCGCGGCTCGCCAACCTGCCTCTACGCCGGGACCGAGGTGCGCAAGATCGCGCGCGCGGGATCCACGTGGATACTCCTCACCTCCGACGGCATACTCACTTCGCCCTCACTCGCCTCCTTCGAGCCGAGAAACTCGGGCCTCCCTGTGAAGGTCGTGAAGACCTACGAGGCGGGCGCCAAGGGCTTCAGAAGAGAAACCCAAGAACTGAAAGACCTCGCCGTCCACCCGACGAATCCCGCGATCATGGTCACCGCGACCAAGGACGCGGTCTACCTGACGCGCGACGCCGGGCTTTCGTGGAAGAGCCTGGGCCTCGCCGCGTCGACGGCAGGAGTAAAGGCGGTCGCCTGCCTCGATCTTGCGGACGCGCAGGGAAAGCCGGCGCTCACCGTCTTCATGTCCCACCCGATCTACGGGGTTTCCTGGATACAGCCAGACGCCGCGAAGCCGGCCTGGGCGGACCTTAACGCAGGGCTTTACTCAATGCCGACTGTAAAATGGCCTGACGAGGTTTCCGATCTCGCCGCGTTCGTCCGCGCGGGCCGCGTCGAGCTCTACGCGGGGCAAAGCTTCGCGCCAAGGATATACCGCCTCGATTGGGAAGGCCGGCGATTCATGCCCATCTGGGCGGGAGCCGACCACGCCGACGGGGTCGACGGGATGTCGGTCTCCTCTTCCGGCGACGCCCTCGTCGCCTCGTCGCCCGGCGTCCTCCGCGAGATCTCTCTTTCGCCGGATGCCCCCCGCCAATCCCTCGCGTCGGGATCCGCTCCCGACCGCGCGAAGGAACCCGCGGAGGCGGTTGAATGGCTCGCGACGGCGGGCTCCGCGCCAGGGGACCTCCTGTCTGCGTGGGTTCCCCCCGCGCGCTCAGGCGGCAGGGGTGCGCTCTCCCTATCCGAACTCTGGCTCCTGCGCCCCGATCGCCGCCTCTCGCCCTACGCCAAAATCGCCGAGGGCCGAAAGGGAACCTACGTCCCCGTCCATCAGGCGACGACTCCCGCCGGGCTCGAGCGCCATCTCGGCGTCCTCCGCGCGAACAAGCTCAACATGATCGTCATCGACATGAAGGACGACTACGGCAACCTTCGCTACGACGCGCGCGATCCCCTCGTGCTGCGCAAAGGAACGGTACGGAACCCGGTCGACCTCGACGCCCTCGTCGCGCGGTCCAAGAAGGACGGGATATACCTCGTCGCGCGCATCGTCGTCTTTAAGGACCGATCCCTCTACCGATACGCCAACGGGGCGTACGCGGTGTGGGACCGCGCCGAGGGGAAGCCCTGGCAGGGCTACGAGATAGAGACCAGAAAAATCGAGGTCGCGGCGCCCGTGCCGCCGCAGGCTGGCGCCGCCGCGGGCAACGCCAGCCCGACGCCCGAGCAACCGCGCTACGAGGAGGTCCAAAAGTACTACGACGAGTACTGGGTCGACCCCTTTAGCGAGGAGGTGTGGGAGTACAACGTCGCCATCGCGCGCGAGCTCGTCTCGCGGGGCTTCGACGAGATACAGTTTGACTACATTCGCTTCCCGACCGACGGGGAGAACCTCGGCAACGCGCGCTACCGCTGGCAGGAAGCCGGCATGGACAAGGAAAGCGCGCTGATGTCCTTCCTCTCCTACGCGCGCTCGCACATTCAGGCGCCGATATCGATCGACATCTACGGGGCGAACGGCTGGTACCGCACGGGGGCGCGCACCGGCCAGGACGTCGAGCTCCTCGCGCGCTACGTCGACGTCATCTGCCCGATGTTCTACCCAAGCCACTTCGAGCAGGGCTTCCTCGCGTACGACCCGGCGGAGGAGCGCACCTATCGCATCTACTATTACGGCTCGTTCCGAAACGCCGTCATCGCGCGCAACCACGTCGTCGTCAGGCCCTGGGCCCAGGCTTTCTACATCGGCGTGTCGTTCGACCGGAAATACTACAACGAGGACTACGTGCAGCGGCAGGTATTCGGCACGCGCGACGCGCTCAACCTTGGCTATACCTACTGGAACAACTCGGGAAGATACGCGGACTTGCGCCCCGACGTCGGGATCGACGTCCCGTATCCGTGGAAAACGCCCGAAGCCGAGCCCGATCGCCCGCGCCCGGCGTTCGGCGCCAAACGAAAGGACGGCGGTCGATGATCGGCATATCTGAGGCGAGCGGGATCTACGCGTGGGGACTCGAGGTTATCCGCGCGTTCCAGGGAATCGGCTCGCCCGCGCTAACCGCCGCCATGCGCGCCATCACCCTGATCGGCGAGCCGATCGCCTACTTCGCCATCATCCCCTTCGTGTATTGGTGCGTCGACGAGCGACGGGGACTTCTCGTCGCGCTGACGGTCTTCGCGTCGAACGGGATTAACGGCGCGATCAAGTCCGCGCTCCGCGTGCCGCGGCCCTTCGTTCTCGACCCCTCGGTCGGGATAATCGGGGAAACGGGTTTCTCCACGCCCTCCGCGCACGCGCAGAACTCGGCGGCCCTGTGGCCGACCCTGCTGCTCTGGGCGAACCCAGCGTCGCGTGCCCGGAGTAGCGCGGCCCGCAGCGCGGCAGTTGCACTGCCATTTCTCATCGGGATAAGTCGCGTATACCTCGGCGTGCACTACCCGACCGATGTCCTCGCAGGATGGGCCATCGGCGCCCTTTTCTCGGTAACGGCGCTTGTGGTTATCCCCGCGTTCGCGGGACGCGCGAGACCGATCCTCGAGACCCTCGAGGATGCGGCCCGAAAGAGCGGCAGGTCGACCCGCGGGGTCAAGATCGGCGCGGCGGCTCTCGTCGCCCTCGTGTTGAACGCGGTCGCGCGAGACGCCTCGATGGGCGGGATGTTCTTCGGGTTCGCGAGCGGCGCCGTTCTCTTACGCGAGCGGACCGAAAGCCCCTTCCGCGCGGCGTCCGGCACCGTCGCGCACAAGGCGATTCGGCTCGCGATTGGCCTCGCCGGCGCGGCGGCCGTGTTCGTCGCCCTCAAGAAGCTATTGCCAGGGGCGAGCAGTCCATGGGGCGAGGCGGGGCGCTTCGTCCGCTACGCGGCGACGGGCGCATGGGCGAGCTTCGTCGCCCCGCTTCTGTTTACGAAGATCGGCCTCGCGCGAAACTATCGATAACCGCTCGCAACTCCGGCTGCGTGTCGGCGTAGCGAAGGATCGCCTCGAGGTATCCAGCGGGCTCGCCCGTGTCGAGCCTCGTGCCCGAGATCGGACAGTAGACCACCTTCCCGGCGGCCATCAACTTATTCAGGGCGTAAATGTGAAAATACTCGCCTGGCGCGCGTCCCGCGCGATCCGCCTCCTCGAGGTGAATCTTCCATCCCTCCTCGAGAAACTCGAAGAATTCCGGGGTATAGAGGAATCGGCCTATCGAAACCTCGTGGCTCGGCTCGGTTCCCGGCGCGGGCTTCTCGACGATGGCGTCGACGCGGCGGCCGTCCTTCGCAATCGCGAGAACGCCGTACCGGGAGACGTCGCCCGGCTCCGCGATAGAGGCCAGTACTGAGCAACCCGTCTCGCGCCACGCCGCGGCAAGCTGGGCCGCGAGCGGCGTCTCGCCCATATGAAGGTCGTCGGGATACGCGACGACGCAGGGATCGGACCCGACCCACGCGCGCGCGGCGAGCAGAGCGTGCCCCGTCCCCATCATCCGCCGCTGGCGCACGAACGCGACGTTCGCGCGGGTCGGCTCGATGCGCTCAAGCTGCGCGCGCTTTCCCTCGCGGGTAAAGACCTCCTCGAGCTCGACCTCCCGGTCAAGATAGTCCTCAAGGGCTTTCTTTCTCCTCGAGGAAATGACGAGGATCTCGAGAATGCCCGCGCGCACGAACTCGTCGATTATCAGCTGGATCGAGGGGACGTTGACGAGGGGAAGCATCTCCTTCGGGATGGTCTTCGTGACGGGAAGAAAGCGGGTGCCGTAGCCCGCGGCGACAATGATACCTTTCATGAACCAAGACTACCATAGCCGGCGCGCGCGGGCAAGGCATCCCGACCCCGCGGTCGGGCGCGACACGCATCCCTTGACGCCGACGCCTCGAAAAACGACAATTTAATGGAACGAACATCCCCCGCGGAGGCTCCATTGAAAACGGTCGCGCGCGCCATAATCCCGGCTATTCTCGTTTTTTCCCTTACCATGGCCACCGCCCAGAGCGCAAGACAACCGCGAATCCTCATCCTGAACTCCTATCACCGGGGCTACCCATGGACCGACGAGCAAAACGAGGGGGCCTTCAAGGTCTTTAAGGAAACAGGGCTCTACTACGACATCCACGCCGAGTATCTCGATTGGAAACGATTCCCATCTGTCGATCATCTCGAAAGCTCTTTGAAGTACTTTCGCCGCACGTATGCCACGCACCCGATCGACGTCATCTTGACCACCGACGATCGAGCCCTTCAATTCGCCCTCGACCATCGCGACGAGGTTTTCTCGGCCGCGCCCGTGGTCTTCAGCGGCGTGTATCCCGACGACGCCGCGCGGATGATCGAGGGGAAAGATAAAGTCACCGGGGTATACCAACGCATGGACATTGAAGGAACCCTGCGCACGGCCCTCGCAATCCAGCCGAACCCACAGGCGGTGTACGTCATAAACGAACTCAGCGAGTCAGGGCACGGCACCGAGCGCGAGATGGAACGAATCGTCTCCGCGATGCTGCCGGGCATCGAGATGGTGTCGCTCAGCCAACTCTCGCTCGACGAGATCAAGCAGGTAGTCTCCACGCTAAATCAAACGAGTATCCTTATCATCGGATCCTACGGATTCGACCGCGACAGGGCCATACACCACCCGGAAGTGCTCGCGCGCGAGGTTAGCCGGGCGAGCGCCATTCCCGTGCACCTTCTTTTTTCCCAGGGCTTCGGCACCGGTGCCCTCGGCGGCAGCCTCCTTTCGGGCGAGCGCCAGGGCGAAATCGCCGCGCGACTCGCCTTGCGCGTCCTATCGGGCGAAGACATGTCCGCCATCAGACCCGTGCAAAATCCCCGCTTCGACCTTCGCTACGACTTCCGCGCGATACGCCGATTCGGCATTCCCATTTCGCTTTTCCCACCCGGAGCGCAATTCGTCAATCGCGAGGCGTCATTCCTGGAGCTGTATCGCGTCGAGGCGACGATAACGGCAATCGCCTTCCTCGCCCTCATCGCGCTGGTCATGGCGCTCGCCGCGCAGGTCAAGAAAGTCCGCCGAATCGCCTTCGTCGACCAGCTCACCGGGCTCCCAAACCGCGCCGCCGCGCCGGAGATAACGCGGCGCATGATCGCCCACACCTCACCCGGAAAGAAATGCGGGCTCATCTCCATCGACATAGACAACTTCAAGTACGTAAACGACACCTTTGGGCACGCCGCGGGCGACAAGGTCCTGGCGGCAGCGGCGCGTGCGCTCGAGAGCGTCTCGGGAGAGCTACTGGCGTTGGCGCGGCTCGGCGGGGACGAGTTCGCCCTGGTCGCCGCGAATAGGGACCGAAAGGAGATCGAGGCGCTTGCCTCGAGTGCGCTCGCCGCGCTTGGCCAGCGGATGACCGTCGATGGCCGGCTGCACTTCCTTACCGCGAGCGCGGGGATCGCGGTCTATCCCGATAACGCCGACCGATTCCACGAGCTGCTCCAGAACGCCGACGCCGCCATGAACCGCGCGAAATCTGCGGGCAAGACGCAGTACCGTTTCTATACCGTCGAGATGTACCGAACGCTGCAGGAGCGAATGGACATTGAGCTCGGGCTCAGGTCGGCGATTGAGGCCGGCGAGATATTCGTGGTCTATCAGCCGCAGGTGCGCGTCGCGTCGGGCCGCGTGGAGGGCTTCGAGGCGCTCGTGCGATGGAAGCGCCCCGGGTACGGCGTCGTCAGTCCCGCGGCGTTCATACCGGTGGCGGAGGAATCTGGGCAGATCGAGCGAATCGGGCTCTTTGTACTCACGGAGGCGGCGCGGTTCGCCGCGCGGGCCGCGGCGACCGGCAGGGACGACTTCAGCATCTCGGTTAACGTTTCCGCCAAGCAGTTCAACGACCCCGATTTCGCGGCGAGAATGATGCGCGCCGTGACCGAGGCGGGCGCAAGGCCCGGCCATATCGCGATCGAGCTTACCGAATCACTGATGATGGAATCGATGGAGGACGTCAGCGCGAAGCTCGCCCAACTCCGCGCGGCGGGATTCCTCGTCTCGCTGGACGACTTCGGAAAGGGGTATTCGTCGCTCACCTATATAAAGGAATTGCCCATCGACCTCATCAAGATGGACAAGGCCTTCATCGACGACATGCTTAGGGACGAGCGAAGCAGGAAGCTCGCCAAGGCCATCGTGTGCATCGCCCACGACCTTGGCCTCCGCGTCGTCGCCGAGGGCGTCGAGGTCGAGGCCCAAGCCCGGTATCTCGCCGAGATTGACTGCGACTTTATACAGGGTTACTATTTCAGCAAGCCGGAACAGGAAGCCGACGCGATCGCCGATCTCAATAGGTACTTTTAGGGGAAAGCCGTGACGAAAAGAGCTCTCGCCATAGCCGCCTTCGCCGCCTTCGTGATCACGGGCTCAGCCCGCGCCGACGAAGCGGCGAAGACCCCATCGGTCCTCATCATCCACTCGTATAACAGGGAGTACGGCTGGACCGAAGACATGAATCGGGGGATCATGGAGCGCCTTGACATGATGGCGGCGCGTCACGTGGTCTACACCGAGTATCTCGACTGGAAGCGGTTTCCCGACGACGCGCTCGTCGAACGCGTCCGCGACGTCCTCGCCCATAAGTACTTAGGCCGAGGCATCGACGTCGTCGTCACGACAGACGACCGCGCGCTCCAATTCGCGGCAGCCGAGCGACCGACCCTTTTCCCCGAGGCCGCGATCGTGTTCGCCGGCGTTTATCCAGAAGCCCTGCCCTCGCTCACGAAAGGCGCGCGCAACATCACCGGCGTATTCGAGAACCAGGACCCGGAGTCCACCCTGCGCATAGCCCAGCGAATCAGGCCGACGGCAAACGCCGTCTATATCGTGAGCGATCTTAACGAGTCCGGTATCGCGGTCGAGCGGCATATTCGGGAGGTGGCCCAGCGGGTATTCCCGGGCGGCTCGATCGTGAGCCTGAGCGACTTGACTATCGAAGGGATCGAGAGAAAAGTCGCCGAACTCGACGCGGACTCGGTCCTGATCGTCGGAACCTACTCAATCGAAAAATCGGGGCGTTTTTTTTCGGGCGAGACCTTAATCGCGCGACTCGCCTCCGCCTCGCGCGTGCCCGTGTACGTCATGAACACGCACCAGCTCGGCACGGGCGCGATCGGGGGAAACCTGCTCGACCCGCACCGAATGGGACGAGCGGCCGGCGATCTCGCGGTTAAGATCCTCGATGGAGCGAAGGCGGACACCATCAAGCCGTTAATCGGGCGGAGCCATACCCCCATGTTCGACTATCACGCGATGCGGCGCCATCGGATAGAGGCGCAGCGCCTCCCCTTCAACGCCACGATCATCAATCAAGAACCAAACCTGGTCGTGAAATGGAGGGGCGCCATCGTCGCCTCGGCGGTGCTCTTCCTCCTAATGCTACTCCTCATCGACACCCTGTACACCAGCCTTCGCAAGGAAAAATCCATGTCGCGCGACCTCGCGGCAAAGAACGACGAGATCGGCTCGCTAAACGAAGACCTTCGCTCAAAGAACGCCCTCCTCGAATTCACGACGCGAAACCTGGAGACCAGCGAAGAGCGATTCCGCCTCGCCGCCCTCGGCTCGAACGACGCGATCTGGGACTGGGACATAGCCGCGGACCGCGTGCATTACTCCGACCGCTGGTTCGAGATGACGGGATACGAGCGGGATAATAGAAAACCCCGACTCCTTACCGAGCTCCTGCATCCGGACGACCGCGCCGAGATGAAAGCGGTATTTGAAGGACACGTCGACCGGCGGACGGACCACTTCGAGGCGGAGGCGCGAGTCAAGACCGCCGACGGCTCATACAAATGGGTTCTCGTGCGCGGGAAGGCGGTTTGGGGAGCAGACGGTCGCCCGAGCCGCTTCGCGGGATCCATCACCGACATCGACGAACGGAAGCGACGCGAGGCCGAGATCGAGAACCTCGCCTTCTACGACCAGCTCACCGGGCTCCCAAACCGGACGCTTGCCATCGACATCACGCGACATGCGCTGAGCTCCATCGCGCAGGGAAAGCGGTGCGGGATCATCTTTATCGACATCGATAACTTCAAGGTGATCAACGACACGTTCGGGCACGCGGCCGGCGACGCGGCGCTGGTGAGCGCGGCGACCGTAATGCGGACTATCGGGGACGAGCGTGTCAAAGTTGCGCGATTCGGCGGGGACGAGTTCATCATTATCGTGTCCGACAGTTCCGCCGAGGAGATCGAGAAATACGCGAAACTCATCTTACGCCTCCTCGGCCGCAGGACGGAGATTAACGGGCGCTATCATTACCTGACCGTCAGCGCCGGCGTCTCCATCTACCCGGACCATGATTATCACTTCGAAGGCCTTCTCCAAAAGGCGGACGCGGCCCTTCATTTCGCGAAGGCGGACGGGAAGAACCGCTACCGCCTCTACGACTCCAGCATGCAGGAGCGGCTCTCGCGGCGCGTTGGTCTCGAGGCGGACCTTCGCGCCGCCTTCGACCGCGACGAATTATCCGTCGCGTACCAGGCCCAGGTCGACCCGAACACCGGCCGCGTGCGCGGCGCCGAGGCGCTCGCGCGATGGAACAGCCTTGGGCGCGGGCAGGTGAGCCCCGCCGAGTTCATCCCCATCGCCGAGGAAACGGGCCTTATCTTCAAGCTTGGTGCCTTCGTCCTTCGCGACGCATGCCGATTTATCGCCGAGGAGGAGCGCAAGGGAAACGCCGACTTCACCGTGTCCGTCAACGTCTCGGTGAAACAAGTCGAGGAACGGGACTTTGCCGACCGCGTCTCGCAAATCCTACGCGAGGAGGGGGTAAACCCGTCGCGGATATCGCTCGAGATCACGGAGTCTTTCTTGATCGAGTCCTTGGAGGCGATCGTCGAGCGATTGCGCGAGCTGAAGAAGGCCGGGTTCGGCATCGCGCTCGACGACTTCGGAAAGGGGTATTCCTCCCTCTCATACCTTCGCGCCCTTCCGATCAACCACATCAAAATCGACAAGGCCTTCATCGACGACCTCGCCGGCAGCGACGGCATACTCGTGCGGACGATCGTCGAGGTAAGTCATCAGCTTGGCTTGACCGTCGTCGCGGAGGGAGTCGAGTCGAAGGAGCAGGTCGACGCGCTGCGCTCCATGAACTGCGACCTTATACAGGGTTATTATTACCAGCGCCCCGTCGCCCAGGCCGAGATGTCCGCCCTTTTCGGGGTCACCTTCAACTGATCGCGCGTCCGTGGTATACTCCCGCCCGTGAAACCTTCCGATTACGCGCTTGACGAACCGATCGCCGCCATCGCCACCGCCATCGCGCCGGCGGCGCTTGGTATCGTCCGCGCCTCTGGCTTAGGATCCGTCGATCTCGTCGCAGCCCTCTTCTCGCGCCCGGAAGCCCTCGCCAACGCCGCGGGAGGCACGTTCCTTCACGGATGGCTCGTCGACCCCGCGACCGGGTCCCGGGTCGACGAGGTCGTGGTCGCGGTCTATCGCGCGCCGAGAAGCTTTACCGGAGAGGATTCTGTCGAGATAATCGGGCACGGCGGGGTCAATGCCATTCGCTCCGTGCATCGCCTTCTGCTCCGTCACGGTTTCCGCGACGCTGGCCCGGGCGAGTTCACCTTTCGGGCCTTCGCGCGCGGCAAGGCCGACCTTACGAGAGCGGAAGCGGTCCGCGAGATCGTCGACGCGCGTACCGGCGAGGCGCGCGAAAGGGCGGCGGCCCGCCTTTCGGGCGCCCTTGCCGCCGAGCTCGCCGAATGCAAAAACGACATTATCGCGGCCCTTGCCTCGATCGAGGCGGAGGTTGAGTACCCGGAGGACGAGGAAGCGGTCGGCGGGGCGTTCGACGCGAGCCTCGTCTCGGCGGCCCGAGAACGGCTTGCCCGCCTCGAGTTGACATGGGCCTCCGAACGGGTATTCCGCGAGGGTGCTCGCGTCGTTCTCGCGGGCCGCGTAAACGCGGGAAAGTCTAGTCTGTTTAACGCGCTTTTGAAGGAAGACCGCGCCATCGTCTCGGAGTCGCCGGGGACGACGCGGGATTGGATCGAGGCTACCGTCGACCTCGGCGGCATCCCCGCTCGGCTCGTCGACACTGCTGGCCTTCGCGACGCGCATGACCCCGTCGAGGCCATCGGCGTCGAGCGCGCGCGAGACCTCGCGAAGTCCGCCGACCTTACGCTCTACGTCGTCGACTCGGCCGAGGGCCTCGTCGAGGAAGATCGCGCGGCCCTCGGCGCGTTGTCCGATTCGCGGACCCCCGCGATCGTCGTCTGGAACAAGGCGGACAAACCCGCCCGAGGGCCGATCGAGGACATGGCCGAAACGACGTCAAGAGTATCCGTCAGCGCGAAAACAGGCGCCGGAATCGCCGAGCTTGTCGCCGCGGCGCGCGCGCGCTTACTGCCGGAAAGGGGCGCGCCGACGCCGGGGGGACCCGCGTTGGGTAGCGAGCGTCAACGCGACGCCGTTCGAGACGCCGTCTCTTGCCTCGACAAGGCCATCGCAGCCGCCGCATCTGGGTTCCCGATGGACGCCGTGGCCGAGGACCTTGATGCCGCGCTCGGGCGCCTTGGCGAGGTTACGGGCGAGACGACTCCGACGGACGTCCTCGACGCCCTATTCTCCGGTTTTTGCGTAGGGAAGTAAGCCGAAAGATCCGCGTTACAGCATGCCAAGAAGGCCCTTCGAGCAGGCCCGTACCCAGCGATTGCCGCCCCAACGACCGGGCGCGGCGAGACGCTCGGCAAGCCAGAGCGCGGCATCGGCATCGTCCGTGCCGTCAAGCTTTACGAGGAGCGCTGATGGCCCCCCGCGCGCGCCGTCCGCGGCCGAAAGCGATGTGGCAAGAGCCTCGGCAAACCGCGCGAAAGAACCGAGTGCCGCCGCGGAAACGGGATCAACGTCGGGCGTCTCGAGATCGCGAAGGGCGAGCACGAGGCGTCCCGCGCCGCGGGCGCGAAAGCGATTGGCCATTTCAAGAGAAAGAAGGATAGGCCCCCGAGCCCACTCATCTATCCTGGCTGACGCCTCGGAAAGCGAGAACGAATCCGTTTCCGGTATCGCCCTCGCGTCGAGAAACACGACGGCGGCGTCGATCGGCCCGATGGCGGTGGCCGCCTCGATGGCGACCGTGCGGGCGGAGAGGGGAGACTCGCGGTTCCAGGGAACCGTCGGGATGTCGGCGGTTGAAGGGCCGCCGGATACGCCGCGGGCGACCCTCGGCCCGTCGGTAAGAACGACCGCGTCGCCACGCGCGGCGAGCGCGCCCGCGACGGCGAGCGAGAACGGATGACTCGCGTCTGCGATCAAAATAGAGCTCATGGCGACAGTATAAATGAGGACCGCGATCTCAAGCAAGGAGCCCGATAAGTACCCGCTTGAGCTCGTCGACGGTATACGGCTTCGGCAATACCGCGTCAAAGCCGTATTCCTCGAATCGGGCGAGAACCGGGTCGTCCGAATAGCCTGAGGAAACAAGAAGGATGGCGCCCGGGTCGTAATCCCGAATCGCGCGGGCCGTGTCCTTCCCGCTCATTCCTCCGGGGACCACGAGATCGAGGACCGCGAGGGCGAAGGGAACGCCCGCCTCGTAAGCCTCGGTATAGAGCCGCACGGCCTCGGCGCCGTCGGACGCGGGCACGACCTCGAAGCCGATCGTCGAAAGCATCGTTCCCGCGGTCTCGAGCACGGAAGGATCGTCGTCCATCAAAAGGGCGCGCTGCCCCGCGCGAAGGGCGCCGTCGCCAGGCCCTTCCGGGCGGGCGGTAGCCGCGTCGGGATCGGCCGGTATAAACAGGCAAAAGTCCGCACCCTCGTCGCCGGGGGGCTCCAGCCTGATGGAACCGCCGTGATTCTGGACGACCGAGAAGACGATCGCGAGTCCGAGGCCGGTTCCCTTCTCCTTCGTCGTGAAAAAGGGATCGAAGATCTGTGCTTT
>JAKPSR010000376.1 GCA_029571425.1 Spirochaetota bacterium
CAACGTCCTTGATCTATTCATCGTCGGCACGCCCGACGGCATCGTCGACATACGCACCATGAAGCCGAAGACCTGGTACGCCTCCCTCGCGCACGACGCCCTGTACCAGTATTACGGATACCATGGCCTCTCGCTCGCGGAGATGGATCGGGTATACTTGCAATTCGCGCGCGAGGCGGACTTCGCCCTCGCAGGCGTGTACTACGCCTGCGTGCGCGCGCTCGGTTGGCTTTTCTTCATCGGAAAAAAAACCCGCTCCCTCGCGTGCGGGGAGCGGGCAATCATTCTGTACGAGTCGTTTCTCGAGTCGGGGTCTATGCCCGCCGTCGCGCCTACGCCTTGAACGCCGGGAGCCCCTTGAAGTCCAGGGTCGCGAAGTAGTCGTCGACCGTCTCCCGCCTCCTGATCTCCACGATCTTCCCGTCCTCGCGAAGGAGCAGCTCGCCCGAGCGGAGCTTCGCGTTGTAGTTAAAGCCCATCGCGCGGCCGTGCGCCCCGGCGTCGTGCACGATCACGAAATCGCCCCGATCTATCCGGGGAAGCTCGCGCTGCACGGCGAACTTGTCGCAGTTCTCGCAGAGGGAACCGACCACGTCGTAGACATGGTCCTTCGGCGCATCTTCCTTCCCGGCGACGGTCACGTGGTGATAGGCCCCGTACATCCCGGGCCGCATCAGGTCTGCCATGCTCGCGTCGACGCCGACGTACTCGCGGTAGATGTGCTTCTCGTGGATCGCGCGGGTGACGAGCCAACCGTAGGGCCCGGTGAAGGGCCGGCCGCACTCGAAGCTGATCCGGAGCGGGTCGAGCCCTGCGGGCTTGACGATTTCGTTATACGCGCGCTCGATCCCGTCCGCGACGTAGTCGTAGTCGACGGCCTTCTGCCCCGGGCGATACGGGATGCCGATCCCGCCGCCGAGGTCGACGAGCTCGATCCTGATCCCGGTCTTCTCCTTGATCTCGACCGCGAGCTCGAAGAGCATCCGCGCGGTCTCGATGAAGTAGTCGCTGTTTAGCTCGTTCGAGGCGACCATCGTGTGGAGGGCGAAGCGCTTCGCGCCCTTGGACCGCGCGATCGGGTAGGCCTCGAGTATCTGCGCCCGCGTCAGGCCGTACTTCGCCTCTTCCGGCTTCCCGATGAGGGCGTTCCCCTCGCGCAATGGGCCGGGGTTGTAGCGGAAGCTAATCAGTTCCGGGATGCCGCCGATCGCACGCTCGAGGTACTCGATGTGGGTGATGTCGTCGAGGTTGATGACCGCGCCCTTGAGGTTCGCGTAGATATACTCGCTCTCCGGGGTCTCGTTCGACGAGAACATGATGTCCTCGCCGAGGATCCCCGCGCGCTCGGCGAGGATCAGCTCGGGCAGGCTCGAGCAGTCGGCGCCGATCCCCTCGCTCGCCAGGATCTTGAGTATGTAGGGGTTCGGGCACGCCTTGACGGCGAAGAACTCCTTGAATCCCGGGAAACGGGAAAATGCCTTGAGGAAGCGCCGCGCGTGCTCGCGGATGCCCCGCTCGTCGTAGAGGTAGAAGGGCGTCGGGTACTTGGCCGCGAGGCCCTCGAGGTCGGCGAGGGCGAGCGGGAAAAATCGTTCGCTCATGTGTCGTTCCTTCTCGCCCTTAGGCGATGTAGCCCTTCGCCTTCAGGAGCTCGGCGTTCAGGATGCCTCCGCCGGCCGCGCCGCGCACCGTATTGTGCGAGAGGCCGACGAAACGAACGTCGAACAGCGGGCACTCGCGCAGGCGCCCGACGGAGACGGCCATTCCCTTGTCCTCGTCGCGGTCGCGCCGGGGCTGGGGCCGGTTCGGCTCGTGCCTGATGATGATCGGCCGATCGGGGGCGAAGGGGAGATTGAGCTCCTGGGGAAGGCCCCGGAACTCGGCCCATATCCGCTCGATCTCGGCGAGCGAGGGCTTCTTGTCGCCGAACTCAAGGCTCACGCAGGCGACGTGCCCGTTGATGACGGGAACGCGATTGCAGTGCGCGGCGACCTTGAGCCCGTCGAAGTTGACGATCTTCCCGCCCACGACCTTCCCGAATATCTTCGCGGGCTCGCGCTCGGTCTTCTCCTCCTCGCCGCCGATGTAGGGGACGACGTTGTCGAGGATGTCCAGGCTCGGGACGCCGGGGTAACCGGCGCCGGAGACGGCCTGCATCGTGGAGACGAACATCCGCTTCACCTCGTATCCCGCCTTCATCAAGGCGTAGACCGGGATCATGTAGCTCTGGATCGAGCAGTTCGGCTTGACGGCGACGAAGCCGCGGTCCCAGCCATGCGACTTCCGCTGCGCGTCGATGACGGCGAGGTGGTCGGGGTTGATCTCCGGGATCAGCATCGGCACGTCCTCCGTCCAGCGGTGGGCGCTCGCGTTCGAGACGACCGGGATGCCAAGGGAGGCGTAGGCGTTCTCGAGGGCCTTGATCTCGTCCTTCGAGTCGAGCTCGAGTGCGGAGAAGACGAAGCGACAACGTCCGACGGCCTTCGAGGGGTCGTTCGCGTCCTCGACGACGAGGTCGCGGACCCGCTCGGGCACGTTCGCGCCGAGGAGCCAGCGGCTCTCGACGACGTCCTTGTATGCCTTGCCCGCGGAGCGCGGGCTCGCGGCGAGATAGGTCACCTCGAACCAGGGGTGGTTCTCGAGGAGGTTGATATAGTTCTGTCCGACGGCGCCGGTGGCGCCGAGGATCCCGACGGGAATCTTATCGCTCATGTGCGTAGCTCCTAACTCAGCAGAATGTGTCGGCGTCCGCGCGGGGCGCCCCGAAGATACCGGCCTCGCGGAAGGCCTGCTTGACCCGCGCCTCGTTCTCCGGAAGGAGAGGCGAGAGCGGCAAGCGGACGGTCCCCGCGGGCAGTCCCATCATGTTCATCGCGGCCTTGATCGGGATCGGGTTGGTCTCGACGAA
>JAKPSR010000379.1 GCA_029571425.1 Spirochaetota bacterium
CGGACTTGATGATCAGCGTACAGTCCTTCTTCCCGGGAACGGCCCCGCGAACCATCACCACTTGCAGTTCCGGATCGATCTTCTCGATCTTGAGGTTCTGAACCGTCACCCTCTCGTGGCCCATGTGGCCGGGGAGCTTGATGTTCTTGAACGAGTGCCCGGGGGTCGTGCTCTGGCCCGTGCCGCCCGGCTCGCGATGGAACTTCGAACCGTGGGACGCGCGTCCCCCGTGGAAGCCCCAGCGCTTCATAACGCCCTGGAAACCCTTACCCTTTGAGGTGGCGGTCACGTCCAGGAAACGGACGGACTCAAGGATCTCAAGGCCGATGCGGTCGCCGACGGCAACCTCGCGGTCGAAGCCGCGGAATTCCTTCAGGTGCCTCGTGGGCTTCACGCCCTCGGGGAACTGCCCCGCGTAGGGCTTGGAGGCGTGGCCTTCCTTGACCTCGTCGAGGCCAAGGACGACGGCGTCGTAGCCGAACGTCTCTTCTTTCTTAAGGGACACGACCGTGTTGGGGTCGACGCGGATCACGGTGACAGGGGTCAAGTTACCGCTTTCGTCGAACACCTGGGTCATGCCCACCTTTTTCGCAATAAGACCAACCATTCTGGTTACACTCCTCGAGAAGCGCTATTCGCCTTCTCAGCACGTTATCCCCTGATCCGGGGGACCGTCTACTTTCCGCCTACTGCTTGATCTCGACGTCCACGCCGGCGGGAAGCTCAAGCTTCATCAGCGAGTCCATCACCTCTGCCGAGGGTTCGATGATATCAATGAGGCGCTTATGGGTGCGCATCTCGAACTGCTCGCGAGACTTCTTGTTTACGTGGGGCGAGCGGAGAACCGTCACCTTATTGATGCGAGTCGGGAGCGGGATGGGCCCGGAGACCTTCGCCCCCGCCTTCTGTACCGTCTGCACGATCGCCTTCGAGCTCTGATCGATCAGCTCAACGTCGAATCCGCGAAGCCTAACGCGGATCTTTTCCTTAGCCATTTTTCCTCCAGACGGGGCCGCGGGGCCCCGAGGGACCCCGCCTCGGGAGGGCGAACCCTCCCTTGGCCTTCCGTTCATAAAAAGCGCTTACGCGAGAATCTCCGTAACCTGACCGGAAGCCACGGTGCGGCCGCCCTCGCGGATAGCGAGCTTGAGTCCCTTCTCCATGGCGATCGGGTGAATCAGCTCGCCCACGATCTTGGTGTTGTCGCCCGGCTTAACCATGTCCACGCCGGAGGGCAGGGTGATGGTGCCGGTGATGTCGGTGGTCCGGAAGTAGAACTGCGGGCGATACCCGGAGAAGAACGGGCTGTGGCGTCCACCCTCTTCCTTGGAAAGCACGTAGATCTGGGCCTCGAACTTGGTGTGCGGGGTGATCGAGCCGGTCTTCGCGAGAACCTGTCCGCGCTCGACTTCCTTCTTCTCAACGCCGCGGAGGAGGAGGCCGACGTTGTCGCCGGCCATACCGGAGTCGAGGAGCTTATTGAACATCTCGATGCCGGTGATAACGGTCTTCTTAGTCGGCTTTATACCGACGATCTCGACTTCCTCGTTGAGGTTGATGATACCGCGCTCGATACGGCCGGTAACGACGGTACCGCGACCGGAGATCGTGAAGATATCCTCGATCGGCATCAGGAAGGGCTTGTCGGCGGCGCGCTCGGGATCCTTGAAGAAGGAGTCCATGGTGTCGAGCAGCTCGTCGATGCACTTGGTGTCCTCGGCAGAGGCGCCGTCGGCCATGGCCTTGAAGGCGGACCCCTTAATGATCGGGGTGTCCTCGGGGTAACCGTAGGACTTGAGGACGTCGCGAACCTCTTCCTCGACGAGCATCAGGAGCTCCTCATCCTCGACAAGGTCAACCTTATTAAGGAAGACGATGATCGAGGGGACGCCAACCTGACGGGCAAGCAGGATGTGCTCGCGGGTCTGGGGCATGACCGAGTCGGGGGCGGAAACGACCAGGATAGCACCGTCCATCTGGGCGGCGCCGGTGACCATGTTCTTGATATAGTCGGCGTGACCGGGGCAGTCGATGTGGGCGTAGTGGCGCTTCTCG
Source organism: Spirochaetota bacterium (assembly GCA_029571425.1). GTDB lineage: Bacteria > Spirochaetota > Spirochaetia > Treponematales > Treponemataceae > Teretinema. The sequence goes on from JAKPSR010000379.1 coordinate 2,056, forward strand.
GACTGATACTCCATGTGCCGGGTATTAATGGTAATACCGCGGGCCTTCTCCTCCGGCGCGTTGTCGATTTCGTCGTACTTAAGGGCTTTGTCCCCGTACTTCTTCGCGCAGTGCACGGTGATCGCGGCGGAAAGAGTGGTCTTACCATGGTCGACGTGACCGATGGTACCAACGTTCATGTGGGGTTTCGTTCGTTCGAACTTTTCCTTTGCCATTTGATCCTCCTGAAAGATTATAGGCAAGCAAATTTCTCTCGCATATTCTCAAACGCCAGGACAAGCCCGAGCGTTATACCCAAAACAAAAGCGACAATTACGAACAGCGACCAAAAAAGGGATCAATGATACATCAGAGAGGCGCGCGATACCGTCGGCGGACGCCGAAAGAATCGCGAAGTGACTTAACCGTTCATAGGTTGTCGAACGGTCTTGCCCGGAACCACCTGATCACCATCAAAACGCCGTTTTGATGACTGGTTTGGTATCCAGAAGAGTCGCCATGCCCGTTTACGGGCCTCGGCAGGCCAAACGCGATCGTCTTCACGATCGCCCGACCCAATCCCCCTGGTACCGCTCTTTTCGCCACCCATCAACGACAGGACAGCCACGAGACCATGGGGCGCGTAATCCTTCCGGAGGTTAACATCCGGTTTTACGGTTACGCCCTGGACTCTCAAAGAACACCGACGCGCGAACCCCGTAGGGAGCGCACGACAATAGCAGTATTCTTACCTTTTCATGCAAATAATGTCAAGGGCTGACGTGCCATACCGCCCGTTTACTTTTATTTCTTTATACGTTCATCAAATGAACATATTTCACGGTGCTTGTAACAAACATACCTTTACCGAGCTTTTATTTCCTGATAGGGTACCCATACACTAATTCAAACATGTAGGATTTTCAATGCGACGCACTCTAGCAGTTTTCTTTTTCTTCCTTACAGTAACATTCCTGACGGCTGAAGAGCCAGGGCCAGCCTCCGTCGATAACGACGATACAGCCGGCGACGGCACGGTTATCGTCATCGAGCCAGAAAAGGAAGAGAAACACTACCTTTGGGCCCTTGCCTCGGCCGAATTCAGTAATCTGTTCATGTTTTCGATCAATCGTTTCGTCGGACGCACTGAATTCTCTAAAATTTCGCGCGAAACGATCAGCGATAACTTTCAATCTGAATGGCAATGGGACCAAAGCATGTTCCAAACAAACCAGATTGGCCATCCCTACCACGGCGCTACCTACTTCGCCGCAGGCCGTTCTTCTGGTCTCAACTTTTACGAATCGACCCTTCTCGCCGCCCTTGGGAGCGCCACATGGGAAGTCGCCTGCGAGCGGTGCCCTCCAGCCATGAACGACCTCATCGTCACGACGATAGGCGGCGTCTCGCTGGGCGAGATATGCCACCGACTATACCGAGAAGCCGGCGGACATCCCCTTGCCGCCCTTGTCAGCCCGATGGATGCCCTAACCGACCTCGTCCTAGACAACCGACCACTTGCCGGCACGGATAACCTAACCGCGTTATCGCTACGCGGAGGCGCCGGCGTCGCGATAGCGCGTCGCTACGAGGACGGTGCCTCGGAAGGCGCGTACGCGCGGGATACCCCCCGAGGCGAGCTCGGCATCACGATCGTCTATGGCGATCCCTTCGCCCATCAGACGACAGAGCCCTTTACCCAATTCGACCTCGACCTCTCCGTCGGGGGCGGCATTCGGCTCTTCGACGCCGCGTTACTGACCGACGGTTTTCTCCTTGCCTTCGCCCCCGCCGACGGCCCCCGCCTCCGGGCTACGATAGGCCTTACCCTCCACTACGACTTTTTCTTCGGTAACCTTTTCGGCTTTTCGGCGAACTCCCTCTTAGTCACGGTCAAGGCCGCCGCTCCCGTTGGAGATACGGCCCAATTCGCCGTCAAGGCGCACGCGGGCTGGCTCGGCATTGGGGTCACCGAGTACTCGCCAAAGGACAAATCCCTCCTCGAGGACAACCACAACTACTTCCTGAGCTACGGGACCGGTTTCCAGGGAAAGATCGACGTCTCGATCGCCGCGCCCTCGATCGGCACCCTTGGCCTCCAAGGGGTCGGGTACCTCGCCCGAGCCTTTCCAGGCAAGGCTCCCGACTCCGAAGGGTGGTTTTCGTTCGCGCGCATTAAGGCTTATTATCTCCGCCCCGTCTCCGACAAGCTCGGGATCGGCGTCTCCGCCCTCTACATGATTGCTTCCGGCTTTTGGGAGGACCTGCCCAAGGACGATCGCGCGTTCGCCGAGGCGACTATCTACGCCCAATGGAGCTTGATGTAAGCGCGGCGCGTTGCGCGGCACAAATGCCCCCCGCTAGCACCTAGGAAATAAAAAAACCCCGCCGGAAAGCGGGGTTTTTTCGTCCGTTCGCGGGACTACCAGCGGTAGTGAGCGAAGGCCTTGTTCGCGTCTGCCATCTTATGGGTGTCTTCCTTCTTTTTGTAGGCGGACCCCGTGTTGTTGAAGGCGTCGACGAG
>JAKPSR010000382.1 GCA_029571425.1 Spirochaetota bacterium
GTCGTCGACGACCGGTAGGCTCCTGCCCGGCGCTGTCGCGAGCAGTGGCGCGACCTTCCATACGGGATCGTTTCGGTTGACAGGCTTTACCTCGGCGTTTGAGACGCCGACGACCGGCATCGAGTAGATTAGGAGAAGGGACGTCGAGGCGGTGTCGTAGGGGCTGATGAGCACGGAGACGCCCTTCTCCTCGGCGAGCTCGCGGAGCGGTCGGTCGATCAGGTTGCCGTTCGTGATCACGAGCGCGCGGACACCGCTCTCGATCGCGTGTCGCTGGACGTCGGCCCGGTTCCCGGAGATCACGATCGCGTTCCCCGGGATGTGCGCGGCGAGGTGTTCCTTAAAGGTGTCGAATTCGGCCGCGGCGATGACGATGGGGCTCTTGCGGACCGCCTGCGCGTCGCGCGTCACCACCGCCTGCGCGCGGAGGACGGAGACGAGAAGGTCAACGCTCGTCTGGATTACCGTCTTCTGCCTCGGGTTCGCGACGCGGAGCACCTTCTGGGCGAATGAGCTGTAGTGGAGCAGGGATCGGTAGCGGCCTTCGCCGTCGACGACCGGAAGCGCGCGCGCCTCGCTTTTGCCGAGTATGTCCATCGCCTCCCAGAGGGAGGTGTCCTCGCCGACGGTGCGGATCGCGGGATTATAATAGTAGGACACCTTTGGGATGAGGTCCGGGAGGAACTCGGGCAGGGGTACCCCAAAACGGCTGAATATGTACTCGGTCTGCGGCGTGGTTTTACCAGCGCGGGCGGCGCGGCAACCCCGCAGTCCCTCCGCTTCCTTGAGCGCGGCGTACGCCGCCGCAGATACCACGGAATCGGTGTCAGGGTTGCGGTGCCCGATCACGTACACCGTCTTCTCTCTGTCGCTCATCTCGTTCCTTTGGGACCCCATCTTCGCGGTCCCCGAGCCTTTGCACAACGGCCCTGTTTCGTTTACTATGAGACATGATCTCAGTCGTCGCCTTCCTCGGAAACGTCGGCCGCCAGTACGCGGGCAACCGCCATAACGTCGCCTGGCTTTTCGCCGATTCCCTCGACCTCGCGCGCTCCCTTAATTGGCAGCGGAAGTTCAAGGCCCAGTACGCTCAACGCGACGGGGTGCACTTCGTCAGGCCGGAGACCTTCATGAACCTGTCGGGTGACAGTATAGGCGAGGTTTGCTCTTTTTTCAAACTCCCGCCGGAGTCAGTTCTCGTCGTCCACGACGAGCTCGAGCTTCCCCTCGGGACGGTGAGCCTCAAATGGTCGGGCGGTCTCGGCGGGCATAACGGCCTCCGTTCGACCAAGACCTCCCTCGGGACGGCGGACTTTTGGCGGCTTCGCTTCGGGATCGGCCGGCCGAGCCACCCGGACGTCGCGGGTTACGTCCTGTCGGACTTCACCGAGGACGAGCGGATCGTCCTTTCGCTGGTGTGGCCCCGGGCTGGCGAGCTTCTCGCGGCGATCCTCGCCGACGGGCCGGAGGCGCACGCCAAGGAATGGGCCAAGAAAAAGGTGGTAGAGTGATGGAAGAGAAGGATATGGCCTTGGGCGACGGGCCTGCTCGCGCGGCCGATTCCGCAGGGACTGCAGCCGCCTTCGCGCGGCTCTACGAGACGATCAGGCGGCTCCGCGGGCCGGGGGGCTGCCCCTGGGACATCGAGCAGACCCCGGAGTCGATGCGTGGCGACCTCGTCGAGGAGGTCTACGAGGCCGTCGAGGCGATCAACGACCGCGATCCAGGTCACGTGGCCGAGGAGCTTGGGGATGTGATGCTCAACGCGACGATGATCGCCTACATGCACGAGCAGGCGGGACAGTTTTCCGTCGCCGACGCCCTCGACGGGGTCTCCGACAAGCTCATACGCCGCCACCCGCACGTCTTCGGCGAGACCGCCGGTTTCGCCGGGCCCGGCAGCGCGGCGCGCACGGACACGGCCGAGAAGGTTCTCGCCCAGTGGGACGTGATCAAGCGCGGGGTCGAGGGGCGGGCCGCCGAATCCGTCCTCGACGAGGTCCCGCGCGGGATGCCTACCCTCGAGCGCGCGGCCAAGCTCCAGAAGAAGGCGGCGAAGTCCGGCTTCGACTGGTCGAGTCTCGACGACGTGTGGCCCAAGGTCGACGAGGAACTCGCCGAGCTCCGCGAGGCGGTTCGGGACGGGGACCGCGCGGCCATCGAGGGCGAGGTCGGCGATCTTTTGTTCGCGATCGTCAACGTCTCCCGGCACTTGAAGGTCGACCCCGGGCTCGCCCTCGCGCGAACGAACGTGAAATTCACCGAGCGCTTCCGCCACGTCGAGCGTTCGATGCGGAAGGCCGGTATTCCGATGGACAAGGACCATCTCCGCGAGATGGATCTCTTTTGGGACGAGGCCAAGCGGAACGAGGGCGCGCGGTAGCGGCGCCTGGCACGTGGCGCAAAGCGCATCGTTCTGCGCGGCGACCTGCCCTGCTTCCCGAGAAGGCTTTTTTTTAGTATCTTAACCGTACTACGCGCACGATGAAGGAGCGACCAGTGATTTCACGGTATATGGACGGCCGGTGCATCCGCGCCGAGGACGAAGAGGACGAGGAGGAGGACCGGGCCGATCGCCCGGAAGGACAGGATCCCCTCGCCCATAAATTCCTCAAGACCCGGCAGATTCTCCTTTCGGGGGAGATCAATAAGTCGCTCGCCGAGCGGGTGATTCGCCAGCTCCTGGTGCTCGAGTCGGATTCCTCCGACCCGATCAAGATATTCATCGACTCTCCCGGCGGCGACGCCGACGCGGGCTACGCGATCTTCGACATGATTCGGTTCGTGTCCGCTCCCGTCGTCACGGTCGGCATGGGCCTTGTCGCGAGCGCGGGCTCGATCATACTCCTTGCCGCCCCTCGCGAGCGCCGCTTCGGGCTCCCGAACAGCCACTACCTGATCCATCAGCCGCTTTCCGGGATCAAGGGCGTCGCGACCGAGATCGAGATCCACGCCCAGGAACTCGAGAAGATGCGGGTCAGGATCAACGAGCTTATCTCGCGCGAGACCGGCGTCCCGATCGAGAAGGTCTCGAAGGACACCGATCGCGACTTTTGGATGAGCGCCGACGAGGCGCGCGCGTACGGATTGGTTTCCAAGGTGGTCTCGTCCCGAGCGGAACTCGGGTGAAAGAAAAGGCCCGGCCGATCGGCCGGGCCTTCGTTTTTTATCGCGCGAAGCGGGCGAAGGTCTCTCGGCCGGCGAAGCGCGCAGTCGCGCCGAGCTCGTCCTCGATCCGCATCAGCTGGTTATACTTCGCGACCCGGTCGCTCCGGCTCATCGAACCCGTCTTGATCTGCCCCGTCTCGAGCGCGACCGCGAGGTCCGCGATGAAGCTGTCCTCGGTCTCGCCCGAGCGGTGCGAGATGACCGCCGTATACCCCGCATTCTGCGCCATCCGCACCGCGTCGATCGTCTCGGTCACGGTGCCGATTTGGTTCAGCTTGATCAGGATGGAATTGCACGCGCCCGAGTCGATGCCCCGCCTGAGCCGCTCGGTGTTCGTCACGAAGAAGTCGTCGCCGACGATCTGTATCTTGTCGCCGAGCTCCTCGGTGAGGCGCGAGTACCCCGCCCAGTCGTTCTGGTCGAGCGGGTCCTCGATCGAGGCGATCGGGTACTTCTCGACCCACTTCCGGTAGAGCTCGATCATCTCGTCCGCCGAGTAGAGGCGGTCCGGCGCGGACTTCCAGAACTTGTATCCCTTCCGGTCCCCGGCGTCGAAGAGCTCGCTCGCCGCGCAGTCGAGGGCGATCACCACGTCCTCGCCTGGCCTGTAGCGCGCCTTCTCGATCGCCTTCATGATGAAGTCGAGCGCCTCCTCGTTGCCGAGGTTCGGGGCGAACCCGCCCTCGTCGCCGACCGCCGTGGTGTGCCCGGCCTTCGCGAGTATGTCCTTGAGCGAGTGGAATACCTCGGCCGTCATCCTGACCGCCTCGCGCATCGAGTCCGCGCCGACGGGCATGACCATGAATTCCT
>JAKPSR010000427.1 GCA_029571425.1 Spirochaetota bacterium
CCGATGGCGCCGAGGCCGACCACGCCGAGTGTCTTTCCCTTAATCTCGGGGCCGACGAACTGGCTCTTGCCCTTTTCGGCGAGCTCCGGTATCTCGTCGCCCTTGCCCGCGAGACCCTTCGCCCATGCCGCGGCCTTGTGGACCGGGCGGCTGGAGAAGAGGAGGGCCGCGATCACGAGCTCCTTGACGGCGTTCGCGTTCGCGCCGGGGGTGTTGAAGACGACGACGCCTTTTTCGGTGCAGGCGGTGACCGGGATGTTGTTGACCCCGGCGCCCGCCCGGGCGATCGCCTTGACCGTCGCCGGGATCTCGGTCCCGTTCATCTCGGCAGAGCGGACGAGGACCGCGTCGGGATTAAGTATCTCGCTCGCGATCTCGTAGTCGTCGCGGGGAAAAAGGGCGAGACCATCCGGGGAAATTTTGTTCAGGGTCTGGATCTTGTGCATGTACGCGTTCTCCTTCTCATGGAGTTCGCCGGTTGATCCGGCGAACTCCCGAGAAAACCAACCTATTGGTTGGTTTTCTCAAAGTTCTTCATGAACTCGACGAGGGCCTTAACCCCGTCGATCGGCATCGCGTTGTAGATCGAGGCGCGCATCCCGCCGACCAGGCGGTGCCCGGCGAGGTTGACGAGCCCGGCCTTCGCGGCCTCGGAGACGAACTTCTTGTTCATCGCCTCGGCCTTCTCGGCGTCGGCGATCGTCGTCACGAACGGGACGTTCATCAGCGAGCGGTCTTCCTTGGCGGTAGTCGCCTTGAAGAAGGCGCTCTTGTCGAGGAAGTCGTACAGGATGGCGGCCTTCTCGCGGTTCAGTTTGGCCATCGCCTCGACGCCGCCCATCTTTTTCACGTGCTCGAGGACGAGCCCCATCACGTAGATCGAGTAGCACGGCGGGGTGTTGAACATCGAGCCCTCGGCGGCGTGGGTATCGTAGCGGAGCATGGTAGCCACGTCCGCGGGAAGGTCGCCGTCGGGATGGTTCGGCCCGCGGATCAGGTCCTCGCGGATAATCACCACGGTCACTCCCGCGGGGGCGAGGTTCTTCTGCGCGCCGGCGTAGATGATCCCGAACTTGGACACGTCCATCGGCTCGGAGAGGATGTTCGAGGAGGCGTCGCAGACGAGCGGTATCTTTCCCGTCTCGGGGAACCTGTTCATCTTGGTGCCGAAGATCGTGTTGTTCGAGGTGACGTGGACGTAGTCGTAGTCGCCCTCGACCTTGTCGAGCTTCGGGATGTACGAGTAGTTCTTATCCTTGGACGAGGCGACGACGTCGACGGTAAGCCACTTCTTGGCCTCCTTCAGCGCCTTTCCAGACCACACGCCGGTGTCGACGTAGGCTGCCTTCCCCTTCTTCTTAAGGTTCAGCGGGATCATGGCGAACTGAAGGCTCGCGCCGCCCTGGAGGAAGAGTACCTTGTAGTTGGCCGGGATGCCCATCAGCTCGCGGAGAAGGGCCTCCGTATTGGCGATGATCGGCTCGAAGGCTTTTGAGCGGTGGCTCATCTCCATGACCGACTGGCCGGTGCCGTTGCAGTCGAGCATCTCGGCGGCCGCCCGCTCGAGGACGGCCTGGGGAAGCATCGAGGGTCCCGCGGAAAAGTTGTACACTCGTTTCATTGGTTACTCCTTGCGGCGAGCCGGGCCACGAGGGTCCCGAGCGCGTCTATGATGGATACGTTCTCAACCTCGATCCCGTGCGGGACCGAGAGTATTACCGGGGTGAAGTTGACGACGCCGACGATGCCGCACTCGACGAGGCGGTCGCAGGCGGCTTGCGCCTGGGCCGGGGGGACGCAGAGGACGGCGAATTCTATCCCGAGTCGGCCGATCACGTCCTTCATCTTGAAGGTCGGGTACAGGGGAAAGTCGGCCTTTAATATCTCGAGCCGGTTGACGTTCGAGTCGAAGCCGGCGACGAGGGTGAACGGCCCGTCCCCAAAGCCCTCGTAGTCGAGAAAGGCCGAGCCGAGGCGCCCGAGCCCGACGACGCAACACGGATGGGCCTTTTCCGCGAAGCCGAGCCGTTCCCTAATCGCGCGGGCGAGAAGGGCGGGGGCATACCCCAAGGTGGTCGAGGCCTCGGGCGGTATGCCGAGCAGGGAGATGTCCTTTCTGACGGTGTGGCTCGGCCAACCGGTTAGCTGCTCGATTTCGGCCGAGGACAGAGGGGCGTTTTTGCCGCCGCGTTGCTCGAGTAACCGCGCGAGCTGGGAGAGACGTTCTGCTGTCGGTTTCGGAAGCCCCACGGTTATTCTCCTGTGAATAATTTCACTATAATTATAGCGAGCGTGATGGACTG
>JAKPSR010000002.1 GCA_029571425.1 Spirochaetota bacterium
AGCCTCTTCGTCAACGACCGAAAGGACTTCCCGAAGGCGCCGGTCCCCGAGATCACATTCAGGCGCGTGAACCCGGTCGAGGGCGAGTCGGCGCTGACCTACGAGACCGACCTTCTCTACGTCGCGCCTGGGGCCTACCGCGCGAAAGTCCTCGTCGAGAACCGCATCTACTGGCAGTCGTGCTCGGTCGAGCCCCTGGCCAACCCGGGAAAGAAGGAACCGCGCGTCCAGCGAATCGCCCTTTCCTACGACGAGGTCGCGACGAGGCCCCTTTCCGTCCGCTGCGAGTCCTATGACGCCCTGTCCGGGCGCAACCTTACCCAGGCGACGAACGTCGTCGTTCAGGACGCGGGTTCCTGGGTTCCCCTTGATTCGGTGCCGCGCGAGCGGCTCACGACGGGGGCGATACGCAAATTCCGCGCTGAGTCAAAGGGGTATTTCCCCGAGCTATTCTCGCTTCGCATCATGCCGGGGCAGGACGAGCTTCGCCTCCGCGCGAGCCTCGTGCCGCTGCCGGGCAAGCTGACGGTGAATTCGGATAAGCGGCTCAGCCTATTCGTCAACGGCTCCGACGAGGTGATACTTGGCGGGGAGGAGATGAAGCGGGCGAGCCTCGCCGATTACTCAGGCGGCCGCCGTACCTGGGAGCTGCCCGCGGGGCGATACGAGATCGAGGCCGCGAACGGCAAGGCCTCGGCCCGGACCGTCGTCGTCGTCGAGCCCGGCGAGGAAACGAAGCTCGCCATTACCGCGTCCGACGGGGCGCTCAAGATCCAAAAGGAGTAAGCCATGTCACTTACGCTGAAACGAATCATCATGGTCACCCTCGGCGTCCTCGGCGCCTGCATGGTGTGGCCCTGCCTCCTCGCGGTGCAGTATTACCAAACCGCATTTCCCGGGTATCTCTTCTTCTCGCTCGCCCAGGGGATGCTCTTCGGGCTTTTCTTCGGCGCGATATTCGGGTCGTTCGAGGGGATCGTCGTGTCGTCGCGCCCGAAGGCCTTCAAGGGCCTCGCGCTCGGCGCGGCGGCCGGGCTCGTCGCCGGCGCGACGGGCGTGCTCGCGGGGCAGTCCTTCCTCTTCCGCGCGGCCGAGGAGATCCTCTCCACCTGGGAGAGCGGACGCGACCTCGGCATCGTCGCGGCGAACGGGGTGGGCTGGGCGCTGATCGGCCTCTTCGTCGCCATGATCGAGGGCTTCCGCTCGCGCTCTGCCCGCAAGCTCCTTGTCGGGCTCGCGGGCGGGATCGTCGGCGGCGTGATGGGCGGCGCGGCCCTCCAGGCGCTGCTGTTCCTCTTCCCGTCGAGCCAATACGCGCTCCTCGCCGGCCTCGTCCTGTTCGGGTTCTTCCTGAGCTTTTGCTACTCGTTCTTCGAGAACCGCTTCTCGTGGGGGTCGGTTAAGCTGCTGAACGGGCCGCTGAAGAACAAGGAGTATCACCTCGTCAAGGCGCGGATGAGCGTCGGGACGAAGAGCACCTGCGACATCGTACTCGAGGGGTATCGGGACGTCGAGCCCGTGCACGCCTGGGTCGGGATGCGGAAGGGGCGGATGTACGTCACCTCCGCGCAGACTGAACGCCCGCTCAAGGTCAACGAGGAGCGGACGAACGAGGCGCAGCTTCGCCGCGAGGACGTCATCGCGGTCGGAAGCGCGAAGTTCATGTACGGGATCTTCTCCTAAAGGACGGAAGCCATGAAGAAGCGCGTTATCACGGGCGTTATCGCCCTCGCAATAGCCATGCACGCCGCGGTCGCCCAGGAGGCGACGATTACCCAGATCGACCCCTCGTCCCTCCTCGCGACGCAGACCGTCAAGCTGTACCTCGACGCGGGAAGGTCCTCGGGGCCCGTGGACGCGGCGACGCTGAAGGTCAGCGAGTCGGCCGACGGCGTCGAGTGGCGGGAAGTCCCCGTCCGGTCGGTCAAGCGGAACCAGAACCGCGAGGAGGGCATCTCGTTTTATCTCCTCCTCGACAACTCGGGCAGCATGTGGGACGGGCTCGACGGGAAGCCGACGAAGGACGCCGACGCGACGCGCGTCGCGCACGCAAAGCGCGCGGTGAACGACTTCGTCTCGAACCTCTCGGTCATGGACCGCGTCGCCCTCGCCTCGTTCAACACCAACTTTAAGCTCGTCAGGCCCATGTCGGCCGACGCGTCCGGCATACCGTCGAGCCTCGACGGGATCAAGAAGCCGGCGCGCGACGAGGCCTACACCGAGCTCTACCGGTCGGTGGCGCAGGCGATCAACGGATTCGGGGAAGACGGTCGCCGTAAGGTGCTGATCGTCCTCTCTGACGGCGAGAACTTCCCCCTCGACGCGGCCGCGAGCCTCGCGCGCGCCGAGGACGGGATCGACGCGGCGAACCGCGAGGGCGTCACCTGCTACGTCGTCAACTTCAGCGAGTCGAAGGATTCCCAAGTCCATCGCGTCGCCCTCGAGTCGGGAGGCCTCGTGTTCGACGCGCGTGACGCGGACGAGCTCGCCGGCATCTACAACTCGATCCGAGACAACGTCCTCGAGGAGTACACGGTCACCTACACCGCGGCCATGCTGCCGGGCGACCGCCGCTACGTCAAGGTCGAGTCGGGCGGCGCGGAGGCGACGCGCTACTACTTCACGGGAACCGTGCTTGGCTCAAACACCAAGCCGGCCGCCTGGTACTACCTCCTGTTCGTGTGCCTGCCCTTGCTCGTGTGGCTTGCCCTTCTCCTGTTCCGCCTCGAGCGCGAGACGGACGAGGCGGGCATCCAGCTCCTGTACGGGGCCGCGGGCACGAAGACGAAGATGTTCACCCTGACCGGCGCGCAGACCGTCATCGGCGGGTCGCAGGCCGCCGACATCACGATATCGGGCAACCCCGCGCTGAAGGCCGAGGCCGCGACGATCGTCTTCGACAAGACGCGGCAGGAATACACGATCACGGCGGGCGCGGACCTTACCGTCAACAACAAGCCCGTCAAGTCGAAGAAGCTCGAGCCGGGCGACGTCATCAACATGGCGGGCACGGTGGTCGTCTTCGACAACCCGACCCGCACGATCGTTAAGGGCGGGAAAGACGGCAAGAAATGAGCGCGGGTAAGGCTAAGCCGCAGGCCAAGGCAAAGCCGGCCGCGCGTGGGAAGCCCGCCGCGGCGAAGAAATCGCCGGCGGTTGCCTCGCGCCGGCCGGTCAAGAAGGAAAGCGCGCTTCACGCGAAGCTCGCGAAGGAACTCAAGGCCCTGATACCCTCGCTCGACGAGGCGGGGCTCGCCTTCCTCGTCGAGCAGGCGAACGTCCACCTCTATAACATGGAGGTCGAGCGGATCAACGATATGCGGGAGGAGGCGGAATCGATGGCCGCCTCGCGCCGATCAGGCGCTCGCGGGAAGCAGCGCGCGATCGAGGCTGGCGCGGCTAACTATCGCATCGAGCGCTCGCCGGACGGGGCAAACTACCACATCGTGTCGGGCGGGAAGTGGAAGCTCTTCAACGAGGCGGAGATGCTCGCCCTCGTGCGGATCTCGCAGGGGCCCGGCTCCGAGGCCGAGGTTGCCGAGCG
>JAKPSR010000016.1 GCA_029571425.1 Spirochaetota bacterium
CGGACTCCATCGCGGCGCGGGCGATGTTCGCGCGCGTGGCGTTCGCCGCCGTCAGCCCGACGATGCTCGCGCGCCCGTTCGGGAGGTTCGGGGTCCTCTCCCCGTTAAAGAAGGGGAGGAAGACGACCCCGTCCGAGCCGATCGGCGAGGAGGCCGCGAGGGTATCGAGCGCCTTGACGTCGAGCTCGAAAAGGGCGCGGGTTTGCTCGGTCGCGACGGTGCAGTTCATCGTGCAGAGGAGGGGGAGGTAGCCGCCGGTCGAGGAGTTGAAGCCGGAAAGCCCCTGGGCGGGGTTCGAGACTGGGCTGTCGGAATAACCGTAGAGGGTGCCCGAGGTCCCGAGGCTCATCGTCAGGAAGCCGTCGCGGACGGTGCCGGTGCCGATCGCCCCCATCATGTTGTCCCCGCCGCCCGACGAAACCGGGATGCCGGCCGGGATCCCGTAGCGCGCGGCGGCCTCCGCGGTCACGAGGCCCGCGGGCTCGTCTGAGGCGACGATCGACGGGAGGATGCCGATGAGGCCAGGATCAATTAATGAACAGATTTTTTTAGACCACTCGCGGCGGATGCCGTTGAATAGGGCGGTGCCGGACGCGTCCCCGGCCTCGGCGACGTAGGCGCCGGTCAGGAGCCAGTTCAGGTAGTCGTGGGGAAGCATCACGTACTTGAGGCGGGCGAAGGCCTCGGGCTTGTTGCGCTTAAGCCAGAGGATCTTTGGGGCGGTAAAGCCCGGCAGCATTAGGTTGCACACCTCGGCGACGACCGCGTCGGCCCCGCCGGCGGCCTCGGTCAGGATGCGGCATTCCTCGGCGGTCGAGGTATCGTTCCAGAGCTTGACGTTATACAGGGCCTTCCCTGACGCGTCGAGGGGTACGAATCCATGCTGGTGGCCGGATACCCCGACGGCGGCGACCGTCTTGCGGGCCTCGGCGGGAAGCTCGGCGAAGCATTGGGCGATCGCGTCGTCGTACCACTCCGTCTTTTGCTCGCGGGTTCCGTCGTTTCGGGCGATGATGTCGACGGGCTTTTGGGCCTTCGCGACGATCTTCTTCGTTTCCCAATCGTAGAGCACGACCTTCATGCTCTGGGTTCCCATGTCGATTCCGGCTACTGTGCGCATGCTATCCTCCAGCGTGTGTTATCCTGAGTATAGGGGCAAACCGCCGTGCGCGGTATGATTGATTCTGATTTTATATATCTAAAATTGATATTTCACGCTCTTTTCTATATATTAATCATATGACGATTAAGGATTCCGTCTTCGTCTACCGTCTCGCGGGCGGCGACCGCCTGTCGTGGCATGGTCGTTATCATGCCCACGAAGGCTCGGAATTCGAGCTCCATTTTTTCACCGAGGGGGAGGGGGCCTTTCTCTGTAACCGCACGAAGTACCCGGTTTCGGCTGGGCAACTCTTCTTGACTGGCCCACGGGATTTTCATTCGATCGTTCCGGATTCCCCCAATACCCCGCTCACCTACTACGCCATCCTCTTTTCCCTTGACGACGCGGAGTCCAGTCCCGACCATGCCCTCGCCGAGGCCCTTCGCGCGGCGATCGAGCGGCGCGAGACCGTGCTTTCGGTCAGCAGCGATTTCCGGTTCCAGTTCGAGGACTGCCTACAGATGGCACGCTCGGCCGATACATCCCTGCGCGCGTCGGCCGAGCACCTGGTCGCGAGTTTTCTGTTCCGCTGGTTCGCCAGGCCCGGGGCTCATGGCGCCGCGCAAGATACCGCGCGCCCAGACGGGAAAAACCGGGCGCATGTTGAGCGCGCCCTTGCCCTGATGACTAAGTCCGTTCGAGAGAACCTGCGGGTCGAGGAAATAGCCTGGAAACTCGGGCTCTCGAGCGAGCATTTTATCCGCGTTTTCCGCGATGAGGTCAGGATGACCCCTCATCAGTATTATACGCGCCTCAAGGTTGAGGG
>JAKPSR010000019.1 GCA_029571425.1 Spirochaetota bacterium
CGCCTCGTCGAAGCGTCCGGCCCAATCGAAGCGAAACGCCTCGCGGCGCGCCGCGCAGAGTTTCCTCGCCCGCTCGTACGCGCCTGTGTCGGTGATCATCGATCGAAGCGAGCCCGCGAGGGACGCCGCGTCCCCGGGGCGGAATAACAGCGCGTCATCTCCGAGCATCTCCGGTATGCCGCCCACCGACGAGGCGATTACCGGCAAGCCGACGTGAAGCGCCTCGAGGACGCTGTTAGGGTAGCTATCGAAGAGGGAGGGGAGAACGAGAAGGTCCGATTCCACCATAAGGGGAAAGACCGAGTCGACCCTGCCGTGGAAGTCGATCCGCATGCGTTCCCGCAGCTGGCGTATCGCCGGCTCGAACTTCGGGTAATCCCTGCCGACCGCAACGATCGCAAGGCTGACGCCCGCGAGCGCGTCGGCGGGCAGGCTTTGGAGCGCCGACAGCAGATAGCGCAAGCCCTTACGGACTCCTAGGGTGCCTACATAGAGAAGTCGCCTACACGAGGAGGAAGCGTTCGCGTTCTCGAAGCGCTCTTCGAAGCGGGGCTGCATGATGTCCCCCGGGATAACCCTGGTGCGACCTAAGCAACGCGGGTTTCGCGCCGCGAAGGCGTCCCGGTCGTGCGCGCTCTGGAAAAATAGGAGATCGGCTTTTCGCGCGATCCTGCGCTCGCGAACGCGGGTCACGGCGATGTCGGCGACGGTTTTCGCGACGTCGAGCGGCGTCCCGCGATCGTATCGAAGGAATGCCTTGCCGGCCTCGATCCGGTCGCTGCGGAAGGCGAACGCGATACGCGGTCCGCACGCTTCTTGGAGGAAAAGCGCCGTCTTCCAGTGCGTCTCGCCGAAAACGACGACCCATTCACGTTCGCCGAGTTCCCGTTTGCCGATCCTGGCGCTTCGCAACGCGTTAAGATAGAGGGAGCCTATGAACCGATCCTTCCCGCGCGTGTAGCGCACGGGAAGCCTCAGCGCGCGGGCGGCAGACGGGCGCCACTCAAGCGCCTCGTTGAGCAGCACGAGAACGTCGTTTCCCCGCCGCGCGAGACCCTCGATCAACTCAAGATACCGTCGGTGCCCGCCGGTGCGGATCTCGTTATTGAAGAATACGCCGAGGATTTTCATTTCGGACCAACGGAATGCGCCAGGAAGGCAAAAAAGGCGCACGCGCCTTTGAGATACGTCTTCGGATTCGACAGTGCCTTGCGATAGGCATGGGGATACTTCGCGCGAACATGCGCGCAGAGTTTTCTAAGGCTGGCAAGATCCCCAGTGCGTATTTGATTGCACAGGCTGCCGTAGAAGCGGTTCGCGACGTTGCGGTTGAGCCAGGCGTCGAATCTTGCCGACTCGCGCGCGCCAAGCACGCCGACGGCATACTCCCGGACAGAGTCAAAAAGGGTCAGGTTGCGAATCGTAGCGTCGATCCCCCCGGTTCGCGACGCGTTTTGCCGATGCCTTCTCCAGACGCCGGCGCGCGCCGGCAAAAAGGCGATTGTCTTACCAAGGGCGAGCCGCCACAGCGACTCGTAATCAGAGCTTAGGATGTCTTCGCGGTAAAACCCGATGGACATCGCCGCTTCTCGGTCGTAGAGGACCGTGAGGTGATGCATCTTCCTTTTTGCGCGCGGCAGTGACAGAACATACGAGGTGCCGTCAAAATACTCCGCGACGGCGTTCCGGGACTCGTCGATCTCCGGTACCGCCGTTATGGGATCGTCAAGGACGATTCGCGCCGCGAAAGCGAGAATGGTATTCGGCTTGGCGACGGCGACGTCTAGCGCCCTGGAGATAAACCCCCTGTCCACGAGCAGGTCGTCGCCGTCTAGGTTAAGGACCCACTCCCCCTTGGCGTGGTCATAGAGCGCGGACCTATAGTTGCCGACCCTGCCAAGGTTGCGCTCGTTTCGGACATAGCGCAGACGTGGGTCCGAAATCGACGCGACCACGGCTTCGGTGCCGTCGGTCGAGCAATCGTCCGCGACGACGACCTCAAGGCGCTCGTAGTCTTGCGAAAGGGCGCTGGCGATGGTCTGCCGTAGGTATGACGCCTGATTGTACGTCGGTATTATTATCGTAATGAGAGGCTTCGCGTTCATGAGGCGATCCCCGCGTTTCTGCGCGAGAAGGCGCGCAGAACGTACCGCGCCGCGACCCTGATCGGCATCGCCGAGAACATGATCGCGATGCAGCCGGATGGAGATACTGACCAACCGCGCGCGAGTAGCCTGAAGAAAGCGCAAATGGGCCCAAACCTCGCCGCGAGGAGGCAATCGCGCCGTAATTTGGTCGCGGTAAATCGCGCGAGCCATCTCGCCAACTGTCTCTCGCCGAACAAGCCCGAGCTAGCCGCCGCATCCCGAAGCGATGAGCAAAGCTGATAGTTATTGAGTATGTCGCGTTCGTTGAAAGAACGCGAGGCGTTCGCTCCATGACGGCGCCATGCGCCGCAATACTCGTCGATAAAACCGATCTTGCGTCCGATGACCATGCGGTAGATAGATTCCCAGTCCGAGCTGATTATGTCAAGGCGGTAAAACGACAGCGAGACCGCGAGCTCGCGGCGGTATAGGCAGGTCATGTGGTTTATGACGATCGAGTAGTCCGCGAGAGCGAGAAAGACATCGTTTCCCTCCATGACGTCTTGCAGCGCCTCATTTCGGCCCGGCCGCGCGTCGATATCCACCGTCCCGTCAGAGTCCGTGTACCGCTTCCCGAAGACCAGGGCGATATCTTCGTGCGATCGTGCGCGTTCGATCGCCTTTCGTATGTACGACGGATTCGTGAAATAGTCGTCCCCGTCGAGGTTTATTGCCCAATCGCCCGTTGCGCGCGAAAGGGTAGCGCGATAGTTCGCGACGCGACCGATATTGGCATCGTTGCGAAAGTACTTCAGCCTCGTATCCGAGAACGTCGACATAACCAGCGCTTTGGTCCCGTCGCTGGAACAATCGTCGCCCACGATCACCTCAAGGAGCTCGTAGTCCTGCAGGAGGGCGCTCTCGATCGCCTTGACGATATACTCCCTTTGATTATAGGTAGGGATCAAAACGCTAACG
>JAKPSR010000049.1 GCA_029571425.1 Spirochaetota bacterium
CCCGTCGAGCTGACGGTTCGCGTGCGCGACACCGGGGTGGGCATCCCGAAGGAAAAGCAGGACGAGCTCTTCGGGCGGTTCAGCCGGATCGAGAGCGAGCGTTCCGCGTCTGTAGAGGGAACCGGGCTTGGCCTCTCGATCTGCAAGGGGCTCGTCGTGCTGATGGGCGGGGACCTCGCCGTCGAGAGCGACGAGGGGGCGGGATCAGTCTTCACGGCCCGCATCACGCAAGGTCTCGCCGACGACATCTCCCCGATTGCCCGATACCCCGATCCGGCGGGCATACGGCTTCTTCTCTTTTCAGAGGATAGGCCGACCCTCGCCTCGATCGAGGGCATGGCGCGCCGCGCGCGCGTCCCCTTCGAGTCCTGCTGGGTCGCCGAGGAGTTCCGCGCCCGGCTCGAGGCCGAGAACCCGGCGCCGACGCACGTGGTCTTCGACTTTCGCTCCGGCCGCGAGGCCGCCGGGCCCTTCCTCGGCGCGCTGCCCGGCGTGCGGTGGCTAGCCCTCCTGTCGTTCTCGGACTTCATCGGCTCGGGGCGCGACCAAGGGACGGACTTCGTCTTTAAGCCCCTGGTGACACCGACATTCGCGCGTTTCCTTTCGGGCGAGCGCGTGGATTTTTCAAGCTCCCTGCCCCTCGTCACCTCGCTTGGTCTCGACGCGCAGTATTTCCGCGCGACGGGAACCCGCGTGTTGGTTGTCGACGACAACGCCGTCAACAGGAAGGTCGCGGAGGGATTCCTTCGCACGTTCGACGTGCAGGTCGACGAGGCCGGCTCCGGCGATGAGGCCCTTCGACTCGCGGCGGGCGTGAAATACGACCTGGTCCTGATGGATCACTTGATGCCGGGGATGGACGGCATCGAGACGGCGAAGCGAATGCGCGAGATACCCGGTTACGCGGAGGGCGTGCCGATCGTCGCGATGACGGCGAACGTCGGCGAGACATACGTTCGGCAATACCGGGACGCGGGGATGAACGATTTTCTTTTCAAGCCGATCGAGTTTAGCGCGTTCGCGGCCGCGCTCAGGCGGTGGCTTCCCGGCGGCGATGCGCCGCCGAACGGCGCGCGCCAATCGCCCGGTGAGTCCCCGAATCAAGGCGCCGCGGCAACGCCGCCCGCCGAGGGCGATTGGATACCGGGTCTCGATCGCGCCGCCGCCATCGGGTACACGGGGAGCGAGCAGGCCCTGCGCGCCATCCTCGCGGTCTTCGCGCGCACCGGCCCGAAGATGCTCAGCGAGCTCGAGACGGCATCCCGGAGCGGGAACGTTTCGGCCTATCGCGGGGCCGCCCACTCGCTTATCAGTAGCATGGCGAACATCGGCGCGACTTCCCTTTCGGCCCACGCGAGGGAACTCGAGCAAGCAATCATCGCCGGGAACGAGGAGGGCGCGGACAATCTGTACCCAATCGTCCACCAGGAGCTGGAGTCGGCGCTCTCGTCCGTGGTAGACTTCCTCGCGAAGGACGGTGGGAAGAAATGAAACTTGGCATCATAGGGGCGGTCGCGGAAGAGGTCGAGCTTCTCGACGCGGCGCTGACTGGCGGGGGGCGAACCATCGAGCGCGCCGGGCTCAGCTTTAAGGAAGGGACCCTCGACGGCTGTCCCGCAGTCGTAGTCTGCTGCGGTGTGGGGAAAGTCAACGCGGCCCTCTGCGCGCAGGTCCTCGTCTCCGAATTCTCGGTCGGCGCCATCGTGAATACCGGCGCGGCCGGGGGAACAGACGCTCGGCTCGCCGTGCTCGACATGGTGGTCGCGACGGACGCGGTCCAGCACGACGTCGACGCGACGTGCTTCGGCTACGCGCGGGGGCAGGTCCCGGGCACGCCGTCCGCTTTTTTCGAGGCCGACGCCAGCCTTCGATCCCTCGCCCTCGCGGCGTGGGACGCGACGGGCGCGCGCGAGGCGGCCGCCGAGGACGCGGGAAAGACGCATCGGATGATCGAGGGCCGCGTCGCCTCAGGCGACGTCTTCGTCCACGAGCCGGCGCTTCGCGCGTCGATACTCGCCGCGTTCTCGCCCGCTTGCGTGGAGATGGAGGGCGCCGCGATCGCCCAGGTCGCGCGCGCGAACGGCGTTCCTTTCGCCATCCTGAGGAGCGTCTCCGACCTTGCGGGCGAGGGCGCGCCGATGTCGTACGACGAGTTTTCAAGGAAGGCCGCGCACGTCAGCTCCCGCGTCGTGCGCGAGATGGCCAGCCGCCTCGCGAAGGAGAGACTATGAAGGAATCACGAAACGTCGAGAGCTTTAGCCTCGACCATACCAAGGTTCGCGCCCCCTACGTCCGGCGCGCCGGTCGGAAGGAAGGGCCGCGCGGCGATGTCGTCTCGAAATACGACGTTCGCTTTTGCCAACCGAACGTCGAGGCGATGGGCACGGGCGGCATACACACCCTCGAGCACCTGATGGCGGAGTACATCCGCGACGAGCTCGACGGGGTAATCGACCTCTCGCCGATGGGCTGTCGTACCGGTTTCTATCTAACGGTCTTCGGGGAGCTCGGCGAGGCCGAGATCGCTACCCGTCTTCGCGCCGTCCTCGCGAAGGTGGCTTCATGGCCCGACGGCGAGGCGGTGCCCGGCGTCGACCCGGTGATGTGCGGAAACTGGCGCGATCATGACCTTGCCGAGGCGAAGGTCTGGGCGGCCCGCTGGGTCGCCGGGATCGACGCGAAGGGCTGGGCCTCTGGGGTGTAGCGCGGCGCTTACAGGAACGGCCTGAGCCTCCGGTATTTTTTCCCGTAGGGAGGGTATCGTACCGGGACGTCGACCAGGGTCGATTTTCGCATTACCGATTTCATCCTCGTGAATGTCTCGAAGCTCGCGCGCCCGTGATAGGCGCCCATCCCGCTTTCGCCCGTGCCGCCAAAGGGCAGCTCGGCCGAAGCGAGGTGCATGACGACGTCGTTGACGCAGCCGCCGCCGAAGGGCACTCGGCCGAGTATGCGCCGTTCCTGTCCCCGGTCCGAGGTGAACAGATACAGCGCGAGGGGCCTTGGCCGACCGAGTATTTTCCGTAGGATCTCGTCCTCGTCGCTCCAGGCGATGACCGGGGCGATCGGCCCGAATATCTCCTCTCTCATGACCGGGTCCTCCCAGGACACGTTCGCGAGCACGGTCGGCTCGATCTTGAGCGACTTGGCGTCGGTCTCGCCGCCGAAGACGAGCTTCGGCCCCGCGCCCTCGATCAGGGCGGCGAGTCGCTCGAAGTGCTTTTGGCTGACGATGCGCGGCAGGTCCGGGCTCTCGAGCGGGCGCTCTCCGTAGAACGAGGCGACCGCGCGCTCGAAGGCGGCGATGAACTCGTCGCGTACCGACTCGTGGACGAGAAAGTAATCCGGGGCCACGCAGGTCTGCCCGGCGTTAATGCACTTGCCCCAGGCGGCGCGGCGCGCGGCGAGCTCGACGTTCGCCGACCTGTCGACGATGCAGGGACTCTTGCCGCCAAGCTCGAGCGTGACCGGCGTCAAGTGCCGCGAGGCGGCCTCCATGACCGTCTTGCCGACCGCGACGCTTCCCGTGAAGAAGATGTAGTCGAAACGCTCGGCGAGGAGCCCCTGGTTTACCTCGCGCCCGCCCTCGACGCAGGCGACGTAGTTATCGCTGAAGGTTTCGCGCAAAAGCGCGGCGATCGCTCGCGAGGTCGCGGGCGAGTAAGCCGAGGGCTTGAGAATGACGGTATTCCCGCCGGCGATGGCGCCGACGACCGGCATCAACGACAGCATGAAGGGGTAGTTCCACGGCGACATGACGAGGCACACCCCGTGCGGGTCGCGGATCACGCGTGCGGACCCGGGGAAGTTGAATACACCGGTCGGACGCCGTTCGCTTTTCGTCCATCGTCCGACGCGCCGTATCATCCCCTTGATCTCGTGGATGGTGAAGTAGAGCTCGGTGGTGAACGCCTCGAAGTCGCCCTTGCCTAGGTCGGCGCGCACGGCGTCGAGGATGGTCCGCTCGCTCGCCAGGATCGCGCGAAGGAGCTTGCGGAGCTGCTCGCGCCTAAAGGCCGCGGGCCTAGTCGCGCCCGAATCGAAAAACGCGCGCTGCCGCGCGACCAAGTCGCCTAGTCCCGTCTTCTCGCTCATGTCGTCCCCCCGAAGGCGTCGGTTAGCCTTCCTTTTTCCTCTATGACGCGCCGCTTCCCGTCCGGATACTCGACGACGATCGTGGGCTCTCGCACGAGGCAGTCGAGGTGGATCATCGCCTCGGCGTCGTCGTCGTAGTTACTCCCGATCGCGAAGTGGCAGGTATGGAATGCCTTCTCGTCCTCGAGCATGTTGCCGCGAATCTCGGCGGCCGGGTTGAGCCCGATCCCGAGCTCGCCAAGGTTCCGCGCGTTTCGCGCGTACGAGGCGCCCGAACCCGCGGGGAGCTTGCCCTCCCGCTCGAACTCGAGGGCCTTTCGCTCGCCCGCCTCGATGGACTCGAGAAGCGCGCGCGCCTCGGCACCGCCGGTCACCGACTCGACGTAGCCCGCCTTGACGGCGACGCGAACCGGCTCGCGGACGATGAGGTCCCCGTCGTTCAGGCTCACGGAGCCGTCGAAGACGATTACCCCTTCGCTCTTGCCGACCAACGGGCTTATGAACACCTCTCCCGCGGGGATGTTGCCGCCGGTCCCAGCCCGGGTAAAGTCGCCGTCGTCGGACATCGGGCGCCGTCCGAGCACGGGAACCCGGATGTCTGTCCCTCCCGGCGCGGTGACGTGGACGGTAGCGGCGCCGTCAAGCGCGCTGACGAGGGCGGCGCAGCGGCGATACAGAAGGTCGTAGTCGATGGTTGCCGTTCTGGTGAACATGTCGACGGTAAGGCCGGGAGACCAAACCGCGCGGAGGGTTTTGAGTCCCTCGAGCTGGTAGTTGAATATATGGTCGAATTTCCTGCCGTCCGGAAGGACGAAGGGGTTCGCCTGGGCGATCCGGTCCTTGCCGAGCTTATTCGCCGATATCGACGCGACCGCGTCGGGGCTCGAGCCGAACGCGGCGAGGGCGGCTCTGTTCGCGAAGGTTAGTTGGTCCTTCTCGCTTTGGAAGACGAGGGTCGTCTCCGCCCCGAGGGCGATCGCCGCGTCGAAGAGGGCGCGGGCGATGGAGTCGCTCTCGCCGCCCGGGTTAGAGACGATTAGGAACTGCTCGCCCGGCTTGAGGGCAAGGACGCGGGACACGACGACGCGCGCGGCGTCGGCGACGGTGCTATGGCTACTCATCCCTAAAATGTATCCCCGCCGGTATTAAAAGTCAAACCGCCGGTGTATAATGCCCGGCGATGAATATCGTGCTCTTCGAGGCCGCCGAGGTATCGGTCGGCGACGGGATTGCGACCGGGACGGGCAGGCTCGGCCGCGGGGATCCCCGCTACCTCCACATCAAGAAGGTTCTCCGCAAGAAGGCGGGCGACGGGTTCGCCGCCGGGGTCGTTGACGGGCCCGAGGGAACGGCACGCGTCCTTGCTCTCGACGAGGGCGGACTCTCGTTCGAGTTTCGCGCCGAGCGTCACATGCGGCCCCTTTTTCCGGTTAGGCTCGCGGTCGGGTTTCCCCGACCCATCCAACTGAAGCGGCTTCTCCGCGACGCGGCGAGTCTCGGCGTCGAACGGGTATACCTTATCGGCACCGAGCTCGGGGAGCGATCGTACCGGGACTCGAGCCTGGTCGATCGGGGCGCCGCGCGCGAGAGCCTCCTTGAGGGTGTATCCCAGGCGCGGGGGACAGCCCTGCCTTCCCTCGATCTCTATGACTCGGCGCGCGAATTCGTCGAAACTACGGCCGACGAGGACGCCGAGCGCGTGCTCCTCGACACGGCCGACCCCGAGTCGAGCCTTTTCTCGATGGACCTCGGGACCCCCACGCCGCGCCGGCCCCTCGTGTTGGCGATCGGCAGCGAGCGCGGGTGGAGCGCGGCCGAGCGCGCCCTCTTCCGGGAAGGCGGTTACCGGGTCGCCTCCCTCGGGCCGCGGATACTTCGCACCGAGACGGCGACCGTCGCCGCACTCTCGATCGCCCTGGCCAAGATCGGCCGAATGGAGGGCTAGGATGAACCAAGACCAAATAAAGCGGATGCTCCTCTCGCTCGAAGATACCCAGCTCGACTTCAGCGTGATCATGACGGGGAAGAAAAGCCGCAAGGTGCACGGGCTCTACAAGCCGGACACGCGCGAGATACTTCTTCACAACAAAAACTTTACCGACGAGAACCAACTCGTCTACACCGCCATCCACGAGTACGCCCATCACCTGCAGTGCGAGTACGACGGCGTCCTTGAGGGCGCGCGGCACCACTCGGTCCAGTTTTGGGCGCGCTTCCACGCCCTTCTTGGGAAGGCGGAGAAGAAAGGTCTCTATAGCATCGGGGTCGAGAAGTCCCCGGAGCTCGCCAAGCTTACCGAGGAGATCCAGTCGCGATACCTCGCCGAGAACGGGCGATTGATGAAGGAGCTTGGGCGTCTCCTCGTGAAGGCCCATGGCCTGTGCGAGGAGGCCGGCATACGCTATGAGGACTACGTCGATCGCGTCCTCTGCCTGCCCCGCGTCGCCGCCCGGACCGCCGTCAAGGTCAGTTCCCTCGACCTCGATCCCTCGTTGGGCTACGAGGCGATGCGGATCGTTTCGTCCTACCCGACGCCGGAGAAGCGCGCCGAGGCGGAGCGCCAATTCGTCTCGCGGCTCAGCCCAGACGAGATCAAGGTGAACCTCGCGCGCGCCGTAGACTCGGAAGACCCGGTCGAGCGGCTGCTCAAGGAGAAAAACCGGATTGAGCGGACGATCGCCTCGCTCCAATCTCGCCTCGAGCAGGTCGAGCAAAGCCTGCAATCGATGGAAAGCTGAAAATGATCGTTTGATCGGTAAAATGCGGGGCTTTGGCTCTTAAGAGGGAACGTCTCGCCGCCGATATGTGAAGGTAGGAGACCTTCCATGAACCATCCCCGAGCCTTGGCGCGCGCCTGCGCCGCGGCCTTGCTTCTGCTCGCCCCGTTCTTCACCATGGCCGAACCCGTCGGCGCCCCCCTGGGATCCGTCGGATCGGGAACCCCCGCCGCCCGCTTCTCGCCCATTTTCCCCGACGCCCTTAGGCAGATCGACTACGCGTCCGTCTCCGGCGGCGACATGGCGACCGCCGAGACCCTCGCCGAGTCGCGCGACCTTGACCCGATGAGCCAACGTCTCCAATCCGTATTCCTGAATAACGACGTCTTCGCCCTCTACGGGAAACCCGGCGCCAAGACGATGGGCATACTTGGTCAGTATGACCTCGCCGGGATCGAGCCGGTGATGGCGGACTTCGTGAGGCGCTACGACGAGGCGAACGGGGGGCGCGGGATCGTTCCGGCCTTCTACATCATCTATGGGACGTGCTGGCCCGAAGGCGAGATAGGCATTCTGTCCGACGCGGTCGTTCGCCAGTACATCGAGTTCGCTGCCGCGCGCGGCTGGTACGTCTTCCTCGATCACCAGATAGGCCGCTACCCGGTCGCCGACGCGGTCAAGAAACTTCTGCCGTACCTGAAGTACCCGAACGTCCATCTCGCGCTCGACCCCGAGTGGCGCACGACGAAACCGATGCAGGAAATCGGGTACGTGACGGCCGAAGAGCTTAATATGGCGCAGACCATGATTCAGGACTACATGGTCGAGCACGGAATCCCCGGGCGTAAGATGTTGGTGGTGCACCAGTTCAAGCCCAAGATGATCCTAAATCGCCCCGCCGTTCGCGGTGACTTCCCGCTCGTACAGCTCGTGCATTGCGCCGATGGCTTTGGCGCCCCGTCCCTCAAGAAGAGCACCTACGCGCATAACGCCCTCGCGAAGAACATACCGATCAAGTCCTTCAAGCTTTTCCTCAAGCCGACGGTCGCGGGGGCAGGGTGGGACCAGCCGCTGATGAGCCCGGAAGAGGTTTTCGCCCTCGATCCGCGGCCTTATTTGATCATGTATCAATAAGTCTTTGACCAAACGGCCCCACCGGGCTACAATAGTCTGTTATGCCGCACGACCCCGCGAACCCGCTTATCATACAGGGCGACAGATCCATCCTCCTCGACGTCCACGCTCCCCGCGCCGAGGAGGCGCGCGAGGCGTTGATACCCTTCGCCGAGCTCGAGAAGTCGCCCGAGCACCTGCACACGTATAGGATCACCCCGCTATCGCTCTGGAACGCGGCGAGCGCCGGCCTTACGCCTCAGGCGATCGCTGATTCCCTGGACGGGCTTTCACGCTTTCCCGTACCTCCCGCCGTGCGCGCCTGGGTTACCGAGACGATGTCGCGCTTCGGCAAGGTCAGGCTCCTTCGCCTCGACGACGGCCCTCCCGGCGTCGACGAGTGGCTCGTCCTCGAGGCTGAGACGGACGCGATCTATCGCGAGATCGCGTCCTCGCGCGCGATGGCGCGCTACCTTTCGCCCGAGCCGCCGATCGCGTCGGGAGCGCAGGGCAGGCGATTCGTGCTCGCGGCCCTCAACCGGGGGACCGTCAAGCAGGAGCTCCTTAGGCTCGGTTGGCCGGTGCGCGACGAGGTCCCGCTCCGCGACGGCGAGCCGCTCGCGCTCGCGCTCCGCGACGCGTGCGCGTCAGGGAAACCCCTCGAGATACGCGATTACCAGCGAACGGCCGCGTCCGCCCTCGTCGGCGACGGGGGGCCGGGAACTGGTTTCGGCACGATCGTCCTTCCCTGCGGGGCGGGGAAGACCGTCGTGGGCATGGCGGTGATGGCCGCCCTTCGCACGAACACCTTGATCCTGACGACGAACGTCGCCGCCGTCCACCAGTGGGTCCGCGAGCTCCTCGACAAGACGGACCTCCGCGAGGAGGACGTCGGCGAGTACTCCGGCGACCGAAAGGACATCAGGCCGGTCACCGTCGCGACCTATCAAATCCTCGTGTGGCGTCCCGGCAAGGAGGGCGAGTTCCCGCACTTCCGGCTCTTCCGCGAGCGCGCCTGGGGCCTCGTGATCTACGACGAGGTGCACCTGCTTCCCGCGCCGGTCTTTCGCGTTACCGCCGAGATCCAGGCCATACGCCGCCTTGGGCTTACCGCGACCCTCGTCCGCGAGGACGGGTGCGAGGGGGACGTCTTTAGCCTCGTCGGCCCGAAGCGCTACGACGTCCCCTGGAAGGACCTCGAGGCGCAGGGATGGATCGCCACCGCGATCTGCACCGAGATACGCGTCGAGATGGACTCGGCGCGCGAGATCGACTACGCCGTCGCGAACCAGCGGGTGAAGTACCGGATCGCGAGCGAGAACCCGGCGAAGATACCGGTCGTCCTCGACGTGCTTTCCCAGCACGAGGGCGACTCGGTGATGGTGATCGGCCAGTACATCGACCAGCTCGAGGAGATCGCCCGGCTCATCAAGGCGCCCCTCGTCACGGGGAAAACGCCGAACGCGGAACGCGAGCGGATATACGCCTCGTTCCGCTCGGGAGAGACGAAGGTGATCGTGGTCTCGAAGGTCGCCAATTTCGCGATCGACCTTCCCGACGCCTCGGTCGCGATACAGGTAT
The DNA here is from genome assembly GCA_029571425.1 of Spirochaetota bacterium. Classification (GTDB taxonomy): domain Bacteria; phylum Spirochaetota; class Spirochaetia; order Treponematales; family Treponemataceae; genus Teretinema. The sequence continues at coordinate 9,507 of JAKPSR010000049.1, forward strand.
CCGGGACGTTCGGCAGTCGGCAGGAAGAGGCGCAGCGGCTCGGTCGCATACTCCGGCCCAAGGAAAAGGACTCTCATTTCTATACGATCGTCACGGGCCAGACTGTCGAGGAGGAATTCGCCGCCAATCGGCAAAAATTCCTCGCCGAGCAGGGATACGAATACGTGCTGACCCGCTGGAACGGCCCTTCTTCGGGCGAGGGGGCGCGATGAGGACCGAGGACGTCGTCGCGTGGCGAGAGGCGCTCGTTCGCCTCTCCGACCAACATTTTTTCGACTTGATGCGGACCTATCTTGGATCGATCAAGACCCCGTTCAATAAGCAGCGCTTGATCGAGGAGCTCTCCGCGCTCGTGCGCCGGACCGACACGAAGGAACGGATCGTCGCCTCGCTCGACGCGCTTGACTTGCTGATCCTGACGGCCGTCAGAACCCTGCCCGACCCGACGCGCGATAAGCTGATACAGCTTTTCTCGGGCACGCATCCCTTTCCCGAGCTCTACGAGCGAGTCCTCAACCTCGAGGAGCGGCTCTTGCTGTATCGAGGGCCGGACTCGGAAGGTCGCCGATACGCGATCAATCCCCTGCTCGCGGACGCGATCGACCAGTACATCGAGCCTTCGCTCCTGTATCCGGGAGAGGAGGCGGGGGCCGCCGTTCGCGCGGCGCCGGCCGTCGACGACCTCGCCCTCGCCGGGATTTACTCGTTCTTCCTGCATCGCGCGGAGGGCGTGCGCAACGACGGTTCCTTTAAGAAGAAGACCGTTGATGCCCTGACTCAATCATTCCCCCGGCTCGCCGCCGACGCCGAGGCGATACCCGTGCTCCTCCGTTCGCTTGAGTCCCTCGGATTGCTGACGACTCAAGGGGGGCGAGTCGCGCCCGACCACGCCCGCTGGGAGTCTTTCGCGCGATCGAGCGTGGTCGAGCGCATGGCCTATCTCGTGGCCGCGTCGGGGGGACGCCTCCCGCGCGACGTTCTCCAAGCCCGCGCGCAGGCCGTTCTTGACCTTCTCGGGCTTCTTGACCCGATGAAAGCGTACCGACCCGAGATACTCGCGCGTCTTTCTTTCTTGGTCGACGAGGCGGCTTCCCCCAAAGGGGCGGGACGGCCGCACGGGCGCTTCGCGGCAATCCTGCGCGAGCGCGCGGCGCAAAGCGCAACGCAGCGCAGCGCGCCGGGCACCGCGCCGGGTGCCGGGGGCACGGCAGAACAGAACGGCGACGACGCCGAAAGCGCCGTCGCGCGCGGCCCGCGCGTCGACATCGTGCGCGCGGCATGCCTCTTCGGCGCCCTCGTCCCGGCCGATCGCCTGTGGCGGCGAAACGATCTCTCTTCGGGCGCAGCGCCCGGAGGCTTCCTCGTCGAGGCGACGTTCGCCGTGACGGTCCTGCCCGGGATCCCGCTCGCCGAGCTTCTTCCGCTCGCTCGCGCCCTTTCCCTCGTCGACGTCCAACTCGCCGCGCGCTACGAGCTCTCTCGCGCTTCCGCGTCCCGCGCCTTCGACCGCGGGATGGACGCGGACGCCCTCGTCGCCCTCTTGGAACGCGCGTCGGGTAAGCCCCTTCCGCAGGGCGTGTCGTTCTCCCTTCACGAGTGGCATCGGAGCTACGCGGCGGTGACCCTCTATCGCGGGTTCGTCCTCCAGGCCGAGGGATCGCGCCGCGTCGCGATCGAGCGCAGCGAGCATCTCGCGCCGCGAATACGGAAGGTTCTCGCCCCCGGGCTGTATCTCGTAAGCGCGGAATCCGAGGAGGATCTCCGCGACGCCCTCTCGCGCTCCGGCGTCGATTGCAGTCTCTATCAAGACGGCGACGCCGGGTCCGAGGCGTCGATTTCCTTGCCCCCGCTCCGCGCCCCCGAAGAAGAGGCGCGGCAGGCGAAGAGCGGCCGATTCTCCGTCAATCCCGAGGCAGCGGAGCGCATTCGAGCCGCCCTCGTCGCCGCTCTCGACGCCGCGGACATGAGCGACGAGGCGCGCGAGGCT
>JAKPSR010000053.1 GCA_029571425.1 Spirochaetota bacterium
GCCGTACTCGGACTCGAGGACGCGGATATCCTCGCGGGTGACGTTGCGCGCGTCAACCCAGATGGGGGCGTCGCCGCGCTCCCCTTGGACCATCTTCCTGTTTTCTTGTTTCCAGATCGTGATCATACGGTATTCCCCCTCGGTTGGCGCCTTCGGGTGGAATCCGCTTCATTCGGTAGGACGAATGCTTACTGGTTCCGGGGAGGCGCGGTGCGTTGCGGACGATACTCGTATCTACGACTACCAGGGTCCGTATCCATTGGATACTGCCTCCTCGAACGTGGGATACCCCACGATACCATAGGGCGGGGCAAAATGCAAGGCGAAAGGGGTAGCCTCTCTGGGGCGGTTACGGGCGAAGGCGCGCGGCGAGCAACTTGGTCCCCTCGACGATCGCGAGGTGCTCCTCGGCGTGGATGCGCTCGGCGAGGCTATCGGGGGTGTCGCCAGGAAGGATCGGTACCCTCCGCTGCAGGAGGATCGGCCCGGTGTCGCAGCCCGCGTCCACGAGGTGGACGGTGCAGCCCGACTCCGCGTCGCGCGAGGCGAGGACGGCCTCGTGAACGTGGTGTCCCCACATTCCGGGACCGCCGAATTTCGGCAACAGGGCGGGATGGAGGTTGAGGATGCGGCCCGAGTATTCCTCGATCACGGGTCCCGACATGATCGTCAGGAAGCCGGCGAGGACGATGGCCTCGGCGCCTTGGGCGCGCGCGAGCTCGAGCACCCGGTCGGAAACCGCGCGCCTGGCCTCGGGTCGCGGGACGCCCTTCGGCGGCAGGGCGAGCTCGGCGGGGATGCCCGCCTTCCGCGCGCGCTCAATCGCGTAGGTTCCGTCGCGGTCCGCGACGACGAGGACTATCTCGTAGGTCGCGCCGCCCGCTTCCCGGGCGGCGGCCTCGGCGTCGATTAGCGCCTGCAGGTTCGTTCCCCCGCCCGAGACGAGGACGGCGACGCGGACCGGGGTCTTCCCCGCGCCTGAGACCGTGTAGAGCACCCACTCGTCGGCCTTCGAGCCGGTGCGGGCGCGGTACAGGGTCATCGTCTCGCCCGACTCCGCGCGGACGGTGTAGTAATGCTTGTCGACGTAGCGCTCGCCCGAGCCCGAGTGGCAGTCGCGAAAGCTCTTCCGCGTCTCGAGGATCTCGGCGACGCGGTATTCCCGCCCGCGCCAGCGGAAGGCGAGCGGAAGGCCGGGGATCCCGGCGGCCATCGAGGCCGCGTCGAAGCTCCCCGAGACGGGCTCGACCTTCTCGCTGACGAGACGGTCACTCGAAGGAGACATCGTCCGTCCCGGCCGCGACGCGGCCGATTTCGTAGGCGGGGAAGCCCTGCGCGTTCAGGAAATCGATCGCCTGCTTCGCGTCGTTCTTGGCGACCGCGAGCACGAAGCCGATTCCCATGTTGAAGGTGTGGAACATCCGCGCGGGATCGGCCCCGCGGCGGACGAGCTCATCGAAGATCGGCGGGACGGGCCAGCTTCCCTTCTTGAAGACGGACACGAGGCGGTTGCCGGAGCTCGAGCCGTGGACCCCGCCGGTCGGGTACATCCGGGGCACGTTCTCGTAAAAGCCGCCGCCGGTCACGTGCACCATCCCGTGCACGGATACGCGCTCGAGGAGGGCGAGGATCGGCTTGACGTAGATCTTGGTCGGCTCGAGGAGGACCTCGCCGATCGTCTTGCCCTGGAAGGGCTCGGAGTAGTCCTTGACGAGCTTGCGCACGAGGCTGAAGCCATTCGAGTGCACGCCGCTCGAGGCGAGGCC
>JAKPSR010000063.1 GCA_029571425.1 Spirochaetota bacterium
CTGGGCTTACCCCCGTTCGCTCGAGAAGGGCGTCGAACGCGTCGCGGTCGGGAGATTTTCGCTCGGCGGGTTTGGGCGCGCCTTTGGCCGCGGGCCCGCTCGCTGCGTTGGGGGCTGCGGCGCCCGCCAGCGCCTCGCGGAGCTCGGTCGCGGCGAAGACGCGGCGCGGCGCTGGGGGGTATGACGCGATGGGCGCGGCGGCGTAACGGGCGGCGAGGGCGTCTCGGCTCGGTAGGGCGACGCGCGGGATCGCTCGCTTCGGGGCGGTCGGCGCGACCTCCTCGACCGCGATGCCGGCGACGGGACCGTTCGCGAAGGCAGGAAGCAAGAGATCGAGGAAGCTGGCGGGCTTTACCCGTTGGCGCCTGTCGGCCGCGGCCTCGGCTCGCTTGTCCCGCCACGCGGCGACGCGCGAGTAAAGGTCGTCCCCGTCGGCGGGCAGCGGCGAGCGCCCGACGACGGCGAGTCGTACCTCGGCGCGCGTCATCCCGACGTAAAGGAGGCGGCGGAGCTCCGCGACGCCCTGCTCGGCCTCCGCGGCGAGGTCGCGGCGGTAGAAGTAGTTCGCCTGCGCGTCCGATCCCCCGTCGGAGACGTCGGGCGATGGGTCGGCGTTGACCGAGATCCCGCTTCGCTCCGAGTAGGCGACCGGGGTTCGCTCTCCCGCTCTCCTTCCCGATCCCCCTGCCCCGACGAGGAAGACGACGGGGAACTCGAGCCCCTTGCTCTTGTGGACGCTCATCAGCCGCACGCCCTCGACGCTCCCGACCGGCACGTCGATGCCGTCGACCCGCTCGTCCTTGGCGATCAGGCTCGCGACGCGATCGAGGAAGACGGCTAAGGGAAGTCCTTTGAGATCGTCACGCCGCGCGAGCTCGTAGAAGTAATCGAAGAACTCCGCGTACCGATGGAGACTCGGGTCCTCGAGAAGGACGTATCGGTAGCCCTCGGCGTACCATAGGCGGGTTATCAGCTCGGCGGCGGGAAGGCGATCCGCATCGGCCCGGACGGAACGATAGAGGTCGCGCGCGCGCGACCACGCGTCGCGGTCTTCGGTCGAGAGCGCGGAACCGAGTTCCTCCGCGAACGGCTCGATGGGCTTGCGCGCCTCCCGTCCCGCGCGGCGCGAGAGCATGGCGCGCGCGAACGCGGCGTCGCCGACCGGCGCGAGCGGCGAACGGAGGAGGGCGGCGTACGCCGCGTCGTCGTGCGGGTAGACGGCGAGGCGAAGCAGGGCGTAGAGATCGTTGATCGGCGCTTCGTTGAAGAGGCCGCGGAGGGTCTCGGACTTAACGGGAATCGAGGCCTCGCGGAGGTACCGCTCGTAGAGATGCTGGTGCGTCCCGGCGCGAAAGAGGATGGCGACGTCGGAGTAGCGGCAGGCTCGGGCGCGCTTGCCCTCCTTGTCGGACTCGTCGCGAACGAGGTAGCCCGAGTCGACGAGCTCGTGGACTCGGCGCGCTACCTCGCCCGCCTCGGCCTCGGCGGCGGTTAGGTCCTCGTCGTCTCCCGGCTCGCTGACGAGGACGATCTCGAATGATGGGGAAAGCGCGGCCGAGTCGCGGCTCGTCTCGATCGGCGCGAAGCTCGCCTCGTGGAGGGGAATTTCGCTGTCGGGCCAGTCCCCGGGCTTCGTGAAGACCGACGGAAGGACGGCGTTGAACGCGTCGACGAGGGCCCGCTCGGTTCGGTAGTTGACGCCGAGCGAGTGCCCGGCGTCGCCGCCTGCGAGGTCGGAGGCGAGGCGGCGGAAGCAGGAGACGTCGGCCCCCCGGAACCGGTAGATCGACTGCTTCTCGTCTCCGACGAAGAAGAGCCGGTCGCCGAGGATGTCTTCGGGCCCGGGGACGGAAAGCTCGTTTCGGTCGTTCCGCTCGGCGACGAGGAACAGAAGGTCGCGCTGAAGCTGGTTGTCGTCCTGGAACTCGTCGATCATGATCGAGTCGATCGAACTTTTGTACGAGCGGCGAAGGCCGGGGTCGGAGACGAGGGCGTCGACCGCCATCCGCGAGACATCGGCGAAGGTAAGGGTCCCGGATTCCCGGATCGCGTCGAGATAGCGGCCTTGAAATTCGGCGAGGAGCGAGAATACCTCGGCGATGTGCTCTTCGTTCATCGCGAAGTTAGCCAAAGACAGGAGATCGGGATAAAGATCTTCCTTGAGCCGGGCGCGGAGTTCCTTTGCCTCGTCGGCGAGGATCGGGTCCTTTTTCGGTAGGATCATCTTGACCGTGCATAGTTCCTTCGCGAGCCTGAGAAACGCGGCGATGGCAGATCGATCGGCAAGCGAGGGAACGCCGATCGCTTTGTCGGCGATGTCGCGGAACGCTTCGCCCGCTTTCCCTCCCATCTCTCGGCCAATCGCGCCGAGCCGGGCGGCGGCGCGATCCGCCTCGGCCGCGAGCGCCGGGAACCGCTCGGCGACCTCGGCCCGCTGGGCGCGGAGGAAGGCGTCGAAGTCGAGGGGCGCGGAGACGCGCGCGTGCTCGGTCATCGTCCGGGCGAAAAGGCGCTCGACTAATTCCGCTTGGGTGTATGAGCGGAGGAGCCGCGCGATGGCCGGGTGCGACCGGCGCTCGAGGAAGAACGGCAGCGCGAGGGCGTCCGCGAGCGACTCTGCCCCCTCCTGGTCTATCGCGAAGTCGGGCGCGACCCCGTACTGCCTCGAGGCGTTGCGCGCGATCGCGTGGCAAAAGGAGTCGATCGTCCCGATGCGCGCGGACGAAAAATCGGCGACGGCTCGGTCCGCGCTCGGGTGCCCCGCCTCGCGCAGCATCTTGAATATCCTGCCGCGCATCTCGGTCGCGGCCTTCTCCGTGAAGGTCAACGCAAGAATGCGGTCGACGGGGATGCCACGCTCGACGACGAGGTAGGCGAAGCGAGCGGCGAGGACGCGGGTTTTCCCCGAGCCGGCGCCCGCGGCGACGACGGCGTTTCGGTCCGCGCGCGCCGCGCGACGCTGCGCGGGACTCAGCTCGGCCATTATACGCTCGTAACTCATCGGGGCCTCACCGCGTACGCCCGCCGGCAGATGCGCTTAAAGTCGCATTGAAAGCACTCGGACCAGTCAAGGTCGCGAGGCCTCGTGAAGTCGAGCTCGGCGAGTGCGGTCGCGAAGCGCCCGGCGGCCTCGCGGAGACCGGCGAGGCCGGGCTCGAACCCCGCGCGGTCGACGCTCTTCATGCGCGTCGAGAACGGCGTCGCGTCCGGCTCGATGAGCACCGGTCGGAACGCGCCCGCCTTCACGTCGGCGAACAGCGCGCCCGCGACGCGCTTGCCTGCGAGGGGGCTCGCCGGGGAGTTCTCCGCGAGGTAAACGTACATCGGCATTTGGAAATCGCGCGCGACCGAGCCGGGCTCGGGGACGCAGTCCGTCAGTTTCGGCACGCGCCCGCTCTTGTAGTCGACGATGACGGCGTTCCCGTTGGCGTCTGACGAGATCCGGTCGACGATCCCGTAATAGCGAACATTGCCCTCGTCGGCGGAAAGCCGGCCCTCGACGAGCACGGGGGCGAAAAGGGGGAAGCGCTCGGCGTCCTCCCGGATGACGCGGCTCGCGCCTTCCGCGACCTTCCCCGCGAGGGCGCCGATGATCGGTTTCGCGAGAGGTCCGCGGAACTCGGCGTGCTCGGCCGTCGCGCCGGCGGCGTACTCGGCCGCCCACGCGCAGTACTCGTCCGCGCGCGCGGGGTCGAAGGCCTTGTCCTCGGCGGCGACGCGCTCGTACACGCGACGCAGCACCTCGTGGTAAAGGAGACCGAGGTTCCGCTCGTTCAACAGCTCGGCGTCGGCGTCCGCGACCTCGAGGCGGAGACTGGCGCGGAGGAACCAGCGCGCGGGGCAGACGGCGTAGTCCTTGAGGTCCGATTGGCTCGTGCGCGCGAGTCCGTCCTCAATCCGGTCGCGCGCGACCGCGTCGCGGAGCTCGGCGATAAGGTCGGGGCCGGTCGCGCCCGGGGCGAACGGCGCGTCGAGGAAGACGAATGGCGCGCTTTCCGTCGCGCCGTCCCGGCGGGCGAAGGAGGCGAACCCGTCACGCTGCGACGGATAGAGGCGGTCCGGGAAAGGCGCGGTGCCTTCGCCTGATCCAGCGAGAAAGGCGAGTTCCGCGCCGAGGGGATCGGCGAGGGGAAGGGCGGCGGGTGCGGTTTCGGCAAAGTGCCCATGCATGCTCCGCCAGCCCGTGAACGCGTGGTCGGCGAACGAGAATACCGCGCCAGGCGAGGCTAGGCCCGGGGTCGCGCGCGCGGCGCCAATGAGCGGGCAGGATTGGTACGCGCGGAAGAAGGCCGCGGATGCGTCGACGTCCGACGCGTCGAGCTCGGCTCGCTTGTCTGGTCGGAGGAACGAAAGCCGGCGGTAGGACACCGTCGCCTTCTCCTGGCTCGCGTCGAGGATAAAGTGATAGGGGAACGGGGTGCCGGCGGCGACGCGGAACGGGAAGACGCTAACCCCGCCGCGCGCGCGCTGGCGGACGTAGGTGCGGTCGTCGAGTACGGAGACGAAGAAGGAGAGCGGGCTTTCGGGCACGTACGCCGGGTAACGAGACTCGAGGGCGACGAGGGCGGTAAGTTCCTCGACGGCGCGCGCGAGGGCGGCGTCCTCGTCGCTCGAGAGGGCGGCCGGGTCCAGGTAACGGTTCCTGAAGGCGAAGTAACGCTCGCGGACCGCCTTGAAGGAATCGGCGCCGACGAGCTTGCGCACCGCGTCGGCGACGCCGGCGAAATGGGAGCCGAGTTCCCGCGGGTCGGTCCCGCTCCACGAACGCGGCCAATCGCCTTCTCGCGCCGCGAGCGCGAATGCTTCGCGCCAGATGTCCACGCGCTCGCCGCCCTCGGTCCACGAGGCGACGCAGTGGTAGGCGATGCCGAAGCGGACGATCTCCTCGTTCAGTGCCCGGTCTCGCCAGGGTATCGATCGGTCGAGCAGAAGGGCCTTAACCGAGCCGAAGGCGAAATCCGCCGACGCGCAATCGAGGGCGAGCCGGAACAGCCTGGCCGCGGGAAGCGAGCCGAGGCTCGCGCCCGAGCGGAACTCGGCCGGTATCCCGCGGAGCGAAAACTCGCGCATAAGGTAGGGGCCCGCGCCCTCGAGGTCCGGGACGGTGACGGCGATCGACTCGGGGCTTATGCCTGAGCGGAGCAGGGCCTCGACGCGAAGGGCGCAGGAAGAGATCTCGGCGCGCGCGTCGGGGAAGCGCTCGGCCCACGGGGTCGGAACCTCGGGGACCGGGATCGCGCGAACGAAAGGCGTCTCGGCGAGAAGGTCGGCGTATTCTTCCCAATCCTCGATCGCCTCGGGGAAGAACACGAGGTACTTCTTTCCCGCGTCCCTGAAGGGCGGACGTTGCCACGCGGGCTCGAAGAGGGCGTTGTCGTCGAGAAAGTGGCCATAGTCCGCGGCGAGAAAGGCGAGGTCGGCGTCCTCGTCGTCGTCCCTCGCGGGGCGACGGCCCCGTCGGGACTCCCAGAGCGCGAGCGAGGGGAGTATCCTGGCGACCCAGGGCGCGAAGCGCGATCCTGAGGCGGCGTGGTCTTCAGGTATTAGCGAGCGGAGTAGCGGCCTCTCGGCGGCCGCGTTTCGGCGCGCCACGTCGAGTGCGTAGAGTCGGCGCACGACGGCGGAGACGGGAGCCTTTCCCCCAACGGACGACTGGATCGCCTCTTCCTTAAATCGGTCCCAGGCGATGAATCGCTCGCGGGGCAGGGTTCCCGCGCCGAGGATGCCAAGGGCCGCCTCGAGCCAGAGGGACGCCGCGATGTCTGACGGGAAGACGAAGACGACTGAGGGATCGGTCCCTTCCTTGCGGATCGCGTCCTCGACGGGGTTCATGGCCGCTTTGCCTTGAGGGCGTCGAACTCCTTCTTCAGCTGGTTGTACTCGTTGCGGAGCTCGACCGTCTGCGTGGACTGCCGGGCCAGGCGCTGGGCGAGGAGCCGCGAGAGGAAAATCCCGTAGTGGGGATGCTCGCGGATCAGGGTGATGAATTCCATCTTCGGTATCTTGACGAGGGTACCCAGGCCGATCGATATGATCGTCGCGGAGCGGCGGTCGTTCAGCAGGAAGGACATTTCCCCGATGAACATGTCGTTCGGGGTAAGGACGGACACCAGTTTCTTTTGCACGTAGACCGCGTACTTGCCGGAGCGGATGTAGAAGAGGTCGTTTGAGGTGTCGCCTTCCTTGCACACGACCTGCTTGTCCTGGAAGGTCAGTATCTGCTGCTCCTGCATGATCACCGGGATCGAGTTCGCCGCGTCCTTTTGGTTCGGTATCTCGAACGACGCCTCGTTCCCCTTCGCGTTGTAGGAGACGGCGGAGACGAAGGACTCGGCGAGCTTGATCCCCATTCCGTGAAGGCCGGCCTCGAGCTCGGCCTCGAGCCGCTTTCGCCAATCGAAGCCGTCGCCGTCGTCGCGGACCGAGATGCGCGTGCGGAGGTTCGAGATGTCGTAGGAGATGTAGACCTTCTTTCCCTCGGCCTCGGGGAGCTTGCTCTTGATCTCGATGAGGTCGAGCATGTTTTTTCCCTCTGAAAGCCAGGCGGTCTTTTCGTCGTACCCGATCTTGCAGTTTCCGTGCTCGACGGCGTTGAGCAGCAGTTCCATCAGAGCGCCCTGGAGCGCGGAGCGGCCCTCGTCGTTCAGCCGGTTGGTATTATATAGATAGCTCGTGATTAGGTTGCAGTAAAAGAGGATGTCGGTCGGGTCGTTGTCGCTGACGAACGAGCCAGTCTCGTTCGTGTTCATCTGCTGCTGCATACCCCGGTTGAAGAGGAATTGCTTGTTCTGCGTCAGGATGCGCAGGAGCCGGTCGGTGTTTTCCTCGAAGCTTTCCCTGGTCAGGATAAGAAGAATGTTCGGGTCCCGTTTGCGCCCAAGGTTGGTCTTCTGCTTGTGGTCTCGGCAGACGGCGATGATCCCGCCGAAGAGAAGCCATGGGTCCGCGTGGATGACTTCCATCAGGTCGTCGGCCCCCACGGCCTCGTCCCCGAAGTCTATGATCTTTATCTCGGGAAGCTCGTAGTTAAAGTAGGCGACGATCTCCTCGCGGGCCCCGAGAACGACAGGCTCGAATTCGCCGGACGACTTCTCGCAGGCCGCCTTGAACGCGGTGAGCGTCGACGGCGTCTTGCTCACGATGGGGATCTTCTTCATGGGAACTCCGTCACAAGTTGGTCTTTTTATTCTAGCATATTTTCCTCGAACGCACTATACTTTTCTCGCCGTATGCAAAACGTGAGATTCCTGCCGGGCGCGCCGCTTCCCCTCGGGGCGTCGGTTCAGCCGGGCGGGGTAAACTTCAGCGTCTTTACCCGAAACGGGACCGGGGTCATCCTCGAGCTCTTCCGGCGCGCCGACGACGCGGCGAGCGAGCTTAGTTTCTCGTTCGATCGCCGCGTGAACCGTACCGGTGACGTTTGGCATGTTTTCGTCGAAGGGCTCGACCCCGACTGGTTTTACCTGTACCGCGTCGACGGGCCTTTTCGCCCGAACGAGGGCCTGCGCTTCAATCCCAACAATTTCCTTATCGACCCATACGCCAAGGCGCTGACCCCGCACTCCCTGTTCGGCGGGGCCTCGGGCGCGTGGCTGCCGCCGCCCCACATGGACGGCGACCTCGCCTTCGCGGGGAAGCGCTCTGCGGCGGGATTCCCTAAGTGCGTCGTCGTCGACGACGCCTTCGACTGGCAGGGCGACCGCCCGCTTAACTACCCGTTGCGCTACAGCGTCCTCTATGAGGCGCACGCGCGCGGCCTCTCCGTCCATCCTTCCTCGCGCCGCGCCCACCCCGGTTCCTATCGCGGCATCATCGAGTCGATCCCCTACCTAAAGGAACTCGGGATAACGAGCCTGGAGCTCTTGCCCGTGCAGGAATTCGACGAGGGCGAGAATTCCCGCGCGAACCCGCGCACCGGCGAGCGACTGAAGAACTATTGGGGATACAGCACCATCGCGTTCTTCGCGCCGAAGGCGTCCTATGCGTCGGACCGGTCGCCTTCGGGGCCGGTCCGCGAGTTCAAGGAGATGGTGCGCGAGCTCCATAAGGCGGGGATCGAGGTGATCCTCGACATCGTGTTCAATCATACCGCCGAGGGAAACGAGCGCGGCGTCACGTTCTCGTTCCGCGGGTTCGACAACCCGATCTACTATATCCTCGAGGACAACAGGCGATACTACCGCAACTACTCCGGCTGCGGGAACACCGTCAACTGCAATCACCCCGTCGTACGCACCTTCATCATCGACTGCCTTCGCTATTGGGTCACCGAGATGCACGTCGACGGCTTTCGATTCGACCTTGGCTCGATCCTCGGCCGCGACCAGCGCGGCGCCCTCCTCGAGAACCCGCCGATGCTCGAGCGCATCGCCGAGGACCCGATCCTCCGCGACACCAAGATCATCGCGGAGGCGTGGGACGCGGGCGGCGCCTATCAGGTTGGCTGGTTCCCCGGCGGTCGCTGGGCCGAGTGGAACGATCGGTTCCGCGACGACGTGCGCCTCTTTTGGCGCGGAGATCAGGGCGCCGAGCGGCATCTCGCGACGCGCGTCACCGGCTCGTCCGACCTCTACCTTCGAGACGGGCGGAAGCCCTTTCACTCGATCAACTTCCTGACGAGCCACGACGGCTTCACGCTGAACGACGTCGTCTCCTACAACGGGAAGCACAACGAGGAGAACGGAGAGGAAAACCGCGACGGGAGCGACCACAACGCGAGCTTCAACTACGGCTTCGAGGGACCGACCGAGAACCCGCTTATCGAGGCGACGCGCGAGCGGCAGGTGAAGAACATGTTCCTGACGCTGCTCGTATCGCTCGGTACCCCGATGATCCTGATGGGCGACGAGGTGAGGCGGACGCAGGGCGGCAACAACAACGCGTACTGCCAGGACAACGAGACCTCCTGGCTCGACTGGGGGCTGAAGGACCGTAACCCCGGCCTCTTCCGGTTCGTCCGCTCGCTGATCGCCTTCCGGCGCCACCACCGCGCCTTCCAGCGGCCGGAGTTCCTCACCGGGGCCGAGCTTTCCTCGCACGCCGCCCCCGACATTAGCTGGTTCGGCCCGGACGGGGAACCGCCTGACTGGGCGGAGGCAGATGGCTTCGTCGCCTACCGGCTGATCGGTAGCCAGGCGCACATCCTTTCCGACTGCGACGACAACGACTTCTACGTGATGTTCAATGCCTCGCCCCGCGACGTGACCGTCACCGTGTGCCCGCCGCTTTCTGGCAAGCGGTGGTACCGGGCGATCGACACCTCGATGCCATCGCCTCTCGATATCCTCGACCCGGGCAGCGAGGAACCGCTCCCCGACCAGTCAAAGTACGTGCTTCTCGCCCGCACGGGCGCCATACTCATATCCAGGCCGGACCGGTAGCCCGCCGGGCACGGCCGCGCGACGCTAAGGAGTTACGACGACGATGGACTTCGACAAGGAACGGTTTAAGGAAGCGATACGGGTCAGGCTTAAGAGGCATTACGGAAAGAACCTCGACGAGGCGAGCGTGCACGACATCTACGACGCCGTCTCGAGTTCGGTGATGGACCACATACAGACGAACTGGATGGCGACCAGGCGCGAGTACGAGGAGCGCCAGCCGAAGCAGATGTACTACCTCTCCGCGGAATTCCTGATGGGGCGCGCGCTGGGGAACAACCTGATCAACTTCGGCATCGTGGACGCGGTGCGCGAGTCGCTCGAGGAGATGGGCTTCGACCTTAACCGGGTCGAGGAGGAGGAGCCGGACGCCGGGCTCGGGAACGGCGGCCTCGGCCGCCTCGCCGCCTGTTTCCTCGACTCCCTCGCGACCCTCGACTATCCGGGGCACGGATACGGGATCCGCTACCAGTACGGGATGTTCGAGCAGCGGATCGAGAATGGCTACCAAGTCGAGTACCCCGACAACTGGCTTCGCCACCGCGACCCGTGGGAGGTTAAGCGGTCCGACCTCGCCGTCAAGGTGCTCTTCGGCGGCACGCCGGTCGCGGAGAAGCGACCCGACGGGCATACGTCCTACCGCGTGACCGGCGCCGAGGAGGTCACGGCGACGCCCTACGACATCCCGATCGTCGGCTTCGACACGAAGACGGTGAACCGGCTCAGGCTTTGGGAGGCGAGCTCGGAGAACGGCTTCGACCTTCAGCTCTTCAACGACATGCACTATAACCGCGCCGTCGAGCGGCAGAACAGCGCCGAGAACATCTCGCGCGTTCTCTACCCGAACGACGCGGGACCCTCGGGCAAGGCGCTTCGACTGAAGCAGCAGTACTTCTTCGTTTCCGCCAGCCTGCAGGACCTCGTGCTCAAGTTCAAGCGCGACCACGGCGCCGACTTCGCCTCCTTCCCGAGCTACAACGTCGTCCAGCTGAACGACACGCATCCGGTCGTCGCGATACCGGAGTTGATGCGCATCCTGATGGACGAGAACGGGCTCGGATGGGACGAGGCCTGGGACGTCGTGACCCGAACCTTCGCGTACACCAACCACACGATCCTCGCCGAGGCGCTCGAGAAGTGGCCGATCGATATCTTCCAGGGCCTCCTGCCGCGCGTCTACCAGATCGTCGACGAGATCAACCGGCGCTTCCTCGCGCAGATCCGCGAGCGGTTCCCCGGCGACTGGAAGCGGCAAAACCGCATGGCCATCATCGGTGACGGGGTGATCCGCATGGCGTG
>JAKPSR010000066.1 GCA_029571425.1 Spirochaetota bacterium
CGCCTCGATGGCCGCGTTCATCGCGAGTAGGTTCGTTTGGGCCGCGATGGTCGAGATGACCTTATTCGCCTCGAGAAGGGCCGCGGATCGCTCGGAGATCAACTGTATGCGCTCGCCCGACGTCGCTTGCGCGCTGTTCCCCTCGCCGGCTGCGGCGAGCAAATCCGCAAAGAGGGATGATATCCGCTCGACAGACGACGTAATTGAAGAGATATTGCCCACCATCTCCTCGATAGACGCTGAAGCCTCCGTGACGCTCGCCGCTTGGTCGGTCACGAGGGCGTCGAGCGACTCGATGTTCTTGGCGATTTCCTCGACGGCCGATGACGACTCGATGACGCCCGATGATTGCGCGGTGATTGAATCGGCTACCGATTCGATGACGGAGACGATATCGCTTACGGCCTCGGATGACTCGTCGGCGCTGCCCTTGAGTGAAGACCCAATCGTCGCGAGACGCCCGCCGGCTGACTTGAGGTCGACGACGCTCCGCGCGAGGTTCGAGGTGAATCCGTTTACGAGGCCGGTGATAAGTCCGAGCTCGTCGACCGTGACCACGTTGACGCGCGCGCGAAGGTCCTTCTCTCCCGAGTTGAGTCCCTGGAGCTGGTTAATAATGGACGAGAAGATGACCGTGGAGAGGCGAGAGACGAGGGTTACGAGGACGACGATGATGAAAATAAATATCGAGGACAGAAGGATGAAAGAGGGCCGCGAGAATGGGTTAAGGCAGGCGCTTCCCGCGGCTACTGAGCCCGCGTTCAAGGAGACCAGTGATACGGCGAAGAGGAATGTGGTGAGGCATACCCAAAAGGGTATGATGAAGTCCTTGAGGACGCGCCTTGGGTAGGCGTAATCCGACGGGTATTGGTTTAATTGATGCTCGCGTAGATTGAGCGAGACTAGTTGATCGGCGAGAACGAAGAGGTACGCGCCGTCGAGCATCACGAGGGAGACGAGAAAGACGGCGAACATACCGCGGCCCGCCTCGCGAACCCCGAGGGCGTCTCCGGCCACGGATATGGCGGCGACGTGACAGAGGGATACGGCGAGATACAGGATGAGGGCTGTAAGCGGTGTCTTACCGATACCTATCAGGGCCTCTCTATAGCCGCTATCGGTACCCTCAAGCGCCTTAAAGTCCGGGCGGAAAAAACGGGCGAGGGATCCGACAACGATATTCACCGCCACGCAGTAGAATATAGTGATTACGAGGTAGAGGGATAGCGCTTCCCGGGACAGGGGGGCCGCCTCTCGGTACATGGCGATGGCGATACCTGCGCCCAATGGGTATGTTAATGAAGAAATGAAGATGAGATTCCTAAAGCGTAGCGACTTTCGGAGCATCGGAGACTCTCCTTCCGGGGAATAATGCGCCAAAGGGCGCACTTTTTACAAAGTATACGGCGTTTGGCGGAAAAACGCAAAGAAATACGGGCGAGGACTCGAGGCAGGCAGGTTTTCCTTCGGGTTATCCTTGAAGATTTGGGCGTTTCATAGTATTCTCTATGATAGTTCCGCGTGGAGGTTCTGTATGGCTGCCGTCGACACGCAATTGCAACTGGTGACCTTTCAGCTCGGTGAAGAGCTCTACGGCGTGGACATCATGGACGTCAAGGAGATCGTGCGCGTCCAAGAGGTTCGCGCGATCCCGAACGCCCAGTATTACGTTGAGGGCATCTTTAACCTGCGTAGCGAGATTATCCCCATTATCAATCTGCATAAGCGCTTTCACCTTAAGAAGGCGGCGGTGGAGGATGGGGATGAGTTCCTTGGTGGTTTTATCATCCTCAACATCGAGGGGAATAAGCTCGGGATCATCATCGACCGCATCGCCCGCGTCGTTATGGTCGCCCAGGGATCTATCCAGCCTCCGCCGCAGATGATCAGCGGAATCGGGGCGGAGTACATCAACGGGGTCGTGCGCCAGGATTCGGGTTACCTGATCGTCCTCGACATCCGGCGCCTCTTCAACCCCAAGGAACTGCAGAAGCTCGCGAGCCTGTAAGGCGCGCAAGCGGGATGCGCCTCAGCGTGCCCGCGATATCCTAGAAGAAACGTGTTTGGTGCCCATGAAATTACCAGTTTATAGTTCAACAATACGACGCCGCGAGATGGACGCGGTGCTGACCTGCATGGTGTCCGAGCGGATCGGGCCCGGCGAGATGAACCAAAAGCTTACGCAGATCGTCCGCGAGACCTTCGCTGTCGACGGGGCCGCCGCCTTTCGGAGTCCGGCTATCGCCATTGGCTACGCCCTCGCCGCCCTCGACCTGCCGAAAGGCAGCGGTGTCGTCATTTCGGCCCTCGCGCCCTCGTGGCACTATCGGGCCCTCAAGCAGCTTGGCTACGAGCCCGTCGTCGTCGACGTCGACCCC
>JAKPSR010000096.1 GCA_029571425.1 Spirochaetota bacterium
AGCACCCCGGCGACGAAGCCTCGTGCGGTCGCGCTCAGCCCCAACGGGTCCGCCTCCGAGAAGAATGCGTTGTCCGCCCCCTTCGTCAGCGACATGTTCGTGTGCATCCCCGACCCGTTGATCCCGGCGATGGGCTTCGGCATGAAGGACGCGTGGAGCCCGTGCCGTTGGGCGATCGTCTTGACGGCGAGCTTAAAGGTCATCACCCGGTCCGCCGTCCTGAGCGCCTCGTCGAAGCGGAAATCGATCTCGTGCTGCCCGTGCGCCACCTCGTGGTGCGACGCCTCGATCTCGAATCCCATCTCCTCAAGGCTCAATACCATCTCGCGCCGCGCGTTCTCCCCAAGGTCCGTCGGACCAAGGTCGAAGTAACCAGCGCTGTCGTGGGTCTCCGCCGTCGGGTTTCCCTCGGCGTCGGTACGGAACAGGAAAAACTCCAGCTCCGGCCCCACGTTAAAAGTGTACCCCAGCTCGGCGGCCCGTGTCAGCTGGCGCTTGAGTATCCATCGGGGAGATCCCTCGAAGGGAGTCCCGTCCGGCCGATAGACGTCGCAGATGAAGCGCGCGACCTTTCCCTGCTGGGGCCGCCAGGGCAGGATGGCGAAGGTATCGAGATCCGGGCGCAGGTACATGTCCGACTCCTCGATGCGGGTAAAGCCCTCGATCGAGGAACCGTCGATCATGCACTGCCCGTCGAGGCATTTCTCGAGCTGGCTCGGCGTGATCGCCACGTTCTTAAGTTGACCGAAAAGATCGGTAAACTGCAGGCGAATGAACTGAACGTCGTAGTCCTTCACGAACTTGACGATGTCCGTCCTCGTAATACGTGCCATAGTACCCCCTTGTCCCGGCCCTCGTTGCGCCGACGGCATAAAAAAAGACGTTTCCGCGCCCAAGCGCAGAAACGTCTTCGTTTGCTTACAAGTTCAGTCTATCGTATTCACGGAAACGAGTCAAGCATAAATATGCAGTTTTATCTCAAATTATTGTATTTTTTTTCATTTTACGCAAAATCGGCAAAAAAACCGTCAGAAGCCGCTTGCGCAAGGCTGTCGATTCTCCGCCATATACGGGAATGAAGATCGGGAGAAAGATCGACCATATCGGGAACGAAAACCGGGCGCATCCCGGCCGCAAGGGCGGCCCGTATCCCGGCCGCGGAATCCTCGAAAACGGCGATACCCTCGGCGGCAAGGGCCGTTCCCGCAGCCTTTGCCAAGCGATCGCGTGCAAGGAGAAAGATGTCCGGCTCCGGCTTTCCCCGCTCGACTTCACCGCCAAACGCGAAGGCCGCGAAACGGTCGGCAAGGCCCGCCCGCTCGAGCATCCAGCGAGCCGAGCGCTCGCTCGTCGACGTCGCGAGCGCGAACGGCACGCCACGGTCGCCTAGATACGAAAAAAGGGCGCGCACGCCCGGCTTTTCGGGAGGCCCGTCCTTTGCCATGAGCCCGCGCATTCTCACGCGAACCCGATCGTTGAACTCATCGTAGGGAAACGAAGGCCCGCACTCGGCCATCACCATCTCGCGCGTATCGCGGCTGTTTCGCCCCACGCAGGAACGAAACAGCTCGTCGCGCATCTCGTACCCAGCCTCGGCGGCAACCTCGCGCCACGCGTCGCAGCAGAGGCGCTCGGTGTCGAAAAGAAGCCCGTCCATGTCGAATATTACCGCTCGCAGCATGCGGGCAGTATACCCGGAACGGGCCCCTTCGGCCACACCCCTTAGGCGACGTAGGCCTCGAGCCGCCCCATCCTGCTCGGGTGCTGGAGCCGCTTGATCGCCTTCTTCTCGATCTGGCGGATCCTCTCCTTCGTCAGGTTGAAAAGGTTCCCGATCTCCTTCAGCGACATCGCCTGGCGTCCGCCAAGGCCGAACCGATAGCGAAGAACCTCGGCCTCCTTCTCGCTCAGCGAGGAAAGGACCTCCTCGACGTCGCCTCTGAGGCTCGACGCGATCGCGTAATCCTCGGGCTGGCCGTACTGATCGTCCTCGATGAAGTCCCCTACCGAGTTGCTGTCGCGGTCGGCGAACAGGGGGCTATCGAGGGAAACCATGTCGCGCGAGATGTTGACGATGTCGCGCACGTGGTCCTCGCTCATGTTCAGGAGGCCGGCGATCTCGCGAAGCTCGGACTCCTCGGTTCGGTTGTTCACGACCACCTTGCGCGCCTTCTCGATCTGGACGAGTTCGTTCGCGCGGTTCAGCGGCAGGCGAATCATCCGCGACTTTTCGCAGATAGCCTTCAATATGGCCTGGCGTATCCACCACACCGCGTAGGAGATGAAGTGGTAACCCTTAGTGGCGTCAAAGCGATCGACCGCGTTCATCAGGCCGATATTACCCTCGCTGATCAGGTCGACGAGGGGAAGTCCCTGGTTTTGGTATTTCTTCGCGACGTTGACGACGAAACGGAGGTTCGCGCGAACCATGCGATCCTTTGCGGCCTTATCGCCCGAGGCGGCCTTCATCGCGAGGTCGTACTCCTCGTCCCGAGAAAGCAGTGGGATTTCGTTGATTTCCTTCAGGTAGGTGGAGAGGATGCTGGTCTCGTACGCGGAGCCGGAACCATCTCGCTGCACGCCCATCGCGCTCGTTCTCTTCGTTGTGTTTACCATACGTTCCTCCACAGGCTTAGTATATCTATTACACAGCAAGAAACATGCCAAGTCGCGCGATGTAACCGAGAAACCATGGGAAAACGAGACTTTATAAGTCATTATTATATAAAGACTTATCAATCAATCCTGCATATCTTCGACGTACCCCTCGAAGAACCGAGAACGAAACTCACACAACCGTATCATTTCGACCCATGCGCCCCACGCAGGGGTAATTCCGTATCATTCTGAGCCTATTCCCCGAGCGCGAAAAAAACATTGACCCTCAGGGCACTTTTTACGTATATTCATATATATCTCAGGAGGATCTACATGAAGCTGAAGCCTTTGGCAGACCGCGTGCTGGTGAAAACCGACAAACTCGAGGCGAAAACCGCCAGCGGTATCATCATCCCGGACACCGCCCAGGAGAAAACCCAAACCGCCATCGTCGTCGCCGTCGGGGACGACAAAGAGAAAATCAAGGTTTCCCCCGGCCAGAAGGTCATGTACGACAAATACGCCGGAACCCAGGTCAAGATCGACGGGGAGGATCACCTGATCCTCAAGGCCGCCGACGTTATCGCCGTGATCGAGTAAGGCGAACCTCGCGTCCGCGCGAGAAAAAGCCGTCCCGGGACTATCCCGCGGACGGCTTTTTTTTGTCCAGTGCCAATCATAGGTCGGAGTTGACGTCCCGGAGGAATGCGAGATTTAGCGTCCGGATTCCAGCTCCCGGATGAGCTGCGCGGCGAGGTAGTTTTGGCCGTCGAGTTCGAGGGCGTAGCCCGCGACGCTGCGGGCCCGCGACGTTTGGCGGGTGTCCGCCATGATCCGGGCGGCGCGATAATGGAGGCGGCTTTGGTCGCGGGGGTCCGTCGCCATCTCGGCGGCGCGGGAGAATTCGTCGATCGCGTCGGCGCGATCGCCGTGTCGGTCCAAGACCGCGGCCCGGTTCGCGAGGGCGCGCCAGGCGTTCGCCGCGTCGTTGGCGACGAGCGAGAAACGCTCAAGGGCACGGTCGTGGTCGCCCCGGGTCGCCGCCTCGATGCCGGAGAAGAAGGCGGGAAAGGGCTCGTCCGGGTCGAGTATTTCGCGCGCGAGGGCCGCGTCCAATAGGGAAAGGGCCGCGTCGAGCCTGCCGATCGAGGCGAGGCTCCAAATCGCGTATTCGTTCAGCAGGGGATCCCGTGGGAGCTTTTCAAGGAGCTTCCATATGGAACCCTCGACCCTCGCCGCGTCCGGGTCGCTTCGGGCCGCGAGACGATACCGCTCGATCAGTATACGGGAATCGACGGTACCCGAGGAACGCGCCGCGGCGGCGTCGATCAGGCGGCGAGCCTCCTCCGACCGCACGGGTGACCTTCCCTCCTCGGCCTCCATGCCAAGCGACCGGATGCCGGCATCGGATAGCGCGCGCGTCACGGAATCGTCGCTCGCCGCGGGATTGCCCTCGGGCACGAGGCGGACGTAGCGGGCGAGCGAGGGATAGAACCCGGGCGAGAGGGCGAGAGACCGCTCAAGGCCGCGGGCTTCCTCGGCCCAATCGGCCTCGGTCACCGCGAGGTTATACAGCGGAAGCGGCGAGAAGCCGGGCCGCTCG
>JAKPSR010000101.1 GCA_029571425.1 Spirochaetota bacterium
CGGCAGGGCGGGCACCAGGTCGCCCAGAAGTTCAGCAGGGTAAGCCCCTCGATCGACCCCGACGAGAAGCTCCCGCCCGAAAGCCCGGGAGCCGAGAACGCGGGAAGGGCGATGGGCTCGGGATAGACGTAGAACCCGAACCGGGAAAGCTCCGACTTCGCGCTCGACGCCGGAGGCGTTTGGGCGCCGGCGGCCGTGGCGCCCTTCGTCATGCATGCGCCGACGGCGATTAGCATGGCGATGGAAATGGCCATCTGTCCGAAACGGTTAATAATTCTCATAGTGATAGTATACCCCGCCTACCTGCCTGCCGTCAGTGATTATGTCACGTTCCTTAGTTTGCTTTCCGTTCCATCTCAGCGATGCAGACTCCGCGCGCGAGGTCGACGCGGTACCTGATGGCGCGCGCGTCCCGCGCCCAACGCGGGTAGGCCGGCGCGAGGGTGACGACGGCATCGTCTCCCGTCCGCTCGACGGTGACTGTCCCGTATACCTCGGCCTCGGCGCCCGGCCCGAAGGAAAGGGCGAAGCGGGACTCGGCGCGCGAGCCTTCCGCGAGGGCGAGCGGGTTCGCGAGCGGCGGGTTGAAGCGAAGCTCGCAAGGCCGATCGGAGGAACCGAGGGAGGGCGATGAGTAGACTATGGCGGCGACTTCGGCGACGGGGTGTGGGCAACCCGCGCCGTCGCCGATGCCGCTGGCGAGCCGCACCTCGCCTTCGGTCAGGCGGTCGCGGAACCGGAGGTCGGATCCGATCGAGGGAAGGTCCCCTTCTGGGTAGGTGCCGACGATGGCGGCGTGGAAGCCAACGGTAAGGAAGGCCGAGTACGCGGTGAAGAACGGAGGCTTCGAGATTTCCTCGTCGATCGGCACCGCGTATTCCTTTCCGTCAATAGTCACCTTCGATCGCGGGCCGGATACCGAGCTCTTCGCGCGGTAAAAGGCGGGAAGGCCGCCTGCAGGATCGTGAAGGCCGGGATCAGTCATGCCGGCGTGGCTCGCGTCGGGCAGGTCCTGCCCCCGATACCGGAACTCTATCCGGGGCCCGCCTGAGACGGCGACGGAGAGGAAGGCGTCCTTTCCCCCCGACTCGACGCGGAAGCTCGCCGCGCCCTCGCGCCGCTCGCGGCGCTTTCCGGTATCGAGGACGGCCGCGAGCGCCGGGGTCAAGACGTCGATTTGGGTGCCGTCGCGGCGCGTCAGGATGGTTTGGATCCTGTCGTCGTCGAAGACGAACGCCTCGATAGACTCGAGCTCGGGGTGATCCTTCAACCACGCCATCACGTGATAGGCGGCGCGGAGATTAAGGACGCGAAAGGGAACGATGACCCGCTTTTCGGCGCATCGGTAGTCGCGCGCCGCTGAGGGCGCCGCGGCGAGCCAGTCGGGATCGCGCGCGTCGCTTGGCGACCGAACGCGCGCCGAGCCCTGGGCGGCGGCCGGAATCGAGAAAGCAAGGGCGAGAGAGAGCGCGAGCGCTCGACGTACGGGGATTGCGCGCATGGGAAACTCCTTGCGATCAGCGCTCGGCGACGGGGACACGGAGCTCGTTTTGGAAACGCCCTCGGGCCTGCTCAAGTGGGTTCTCGAGGTGCACTCGGTAGCCGGGGTCGTGCAGGAGCCGGAGTCCGCTCGCGGGGAGTATCTCGCCGTATACCCGGTCGTAAAAACCGGAAAGCTCGGCGGTCTTTCCCGCGAAGGGGACGCAGGCGAAAAAGCCTCCCGGAATCAGGCGGACCCCCACGCCGCCCGACGCGACCGTTCCCTCGGGCACGGTGACGCAAGCGTCGTAACGTAGTCGGCCGTCCTCGGTAAGCTCAGGACTATCCCAGGAACAGGATATCCTGATGTTTTCGCCCGAAAGACACCCGTTCTCGCGCGCCCAGCGCATCAGCTTGCGCCACGCGAAACCGATGCGGAAGTCGTAGCCCCCGATGTGCCTGACGTAGGCGACGCGGTACGAGGGATATTCCCGCACCGCGATCGGCGCGTCGGCGCTGTTCGTGCCCCAATCATGCCGCGCCTCGCGGCGGGAAACTATCGAAACCTTGCGCTCTTTCCGCCGGTCGCGGAACGCGCGGGGGCTCGCGCCGAAGTGTGCCTTGAAGGCCTGCGCGAAGTGCGCGCTCGACGCGAAGCCGACCGCAAGCGCGATCTCGGTGATCGGGAGCCCCTCGTCCATCAACAAGGCCGCGCGCTCGAGCCGGACGCGGTTCACGTACTGCTGGTGCGTCTCGCCGACGATCGCCTTGAAGACGCGGTGGAAGTGATAGGGGGAAAAGCAACCCTCGGCCGAGAGGACCTCGAGGGTGAGGCTCTCGGCGAGGTGCGTGTGGATGTAGTCGAGGGCCTTGTTGACGCTGCCCTCGTAGACATCCTGTGTGCCGTCGCGCATGCGCGGGCGAAAAGATCAGTGCTTGAAGTGGCGGGTGCCGGTGAAGACCATGGCGATGCCGCGCTTGTTCGCGGCGTCGATCGAGAGCTGGTCGTTCATCGACCCGCCGGGCTGGACGATCGCCTTGATCCCGTACTTCGCCGCCATCTCGACGCAGTCGTCGAAGGGGAAGAAGGCGTCCGAG